>JALERA010000023.1:0-7531 GCA_022764365.1 Bacillota bacterium | reverse complement strand
TTTGGGGCACCCTCCATAAGGAAGGTGCCCCAAGGCGGCTCTGTATCTTAACTTAATATTATCGTTTTCATACGGCGTAGCCTTCGGGTTATGCCGTTTTTGTCATTCTTGCACCTTTTGTTTTCAGGTGCTCTTGGAAGTATTCTTCCATTTCTTCGGGAGAAGGTTCACGGATAATACCCACACCGTTGTAGTGGATTTCCACGCTCTGGTATCGTTTTCCGTCCTTGTATTCGGGTTTGCCGACCACAATCTTTTGGATAAATTCGTGTACCAGTTCCGGCGTCAGCTCCGTAAGCTGCGTTACCTTCTTTGCCTTTTCAATAAAACGCTGTAAGCCTTCGGTGGCGATTTTGGCGTTTTCAAGTTCGGTTTCCAGTTCGGGGACTTTGGTTTTCAGTTCCTCCTGCTCGGTTTCCAAAGACATCGACATCGTGGCAAATCGGTCATCACTTACCTTACCCGTTGCGTTATCCTCATAAAGCTTTTGAATAACGGTATCAATCTCTCGGATACGCCTTTTCGCTTTTTCAAGTTCTCTGCGCTTCTCGGTCAGTTCCTTTTTCTTCTGCTCTCCGAAGTTTTCAAGCTGCTTTTGTGCGAACAGCTTTTCGTATGACTGCACATACCACAATACCCTCTGCATACTTTCAAGCACAAGCTTTTCAATTACTTTTTCTCGGATATAGTGGGCAGAGCATATATCGGAGTTTTTACGATAGGAAGAACAGAAGAAATACGCTTGCTCCCTTTTGTAGTTGTTCGTCACGCTGTAATACAGTTTTTCTCCGCAATCGGCGCAGTAGAGAAGTCCCGAAAACATACTCACAATTCCGCTCTTAGTTGGTCTGCGGCGGTGCTTTCTTAACTCCTGCACAAGTGCAAAGGTTTCTCTGTCCACAATAGCGGGGTGGGTGTTTTCAAATATCTGCCACTCGTCCTGCGGTCTTTCCAATCGCTTTTTCAATTTGAAAGATTTGCTTGTGGTTCGGAAGTTTACCGTGTCTCCACAATACTCTTGCTTATCAAGAATATTGGATACCGTATCTGCTACCCATCCAAACGGAACGGCAGGCGGATTACTGCATTTTCTTCCGCTACTGTTCCAGTATTCTGTGGGCGTCATAACCTTTTCGGCTTTGAGTTTCTTTGCAATCTGCGTCGGTCCGAGCCCCGAAATGCAAAGGTCGAATATTCTTTTTACAACCTCTGCGGCAGGCTCGTCGATTATCCATTGCTCCTTATCATCGGGTGATTTCATATACCCGAAAGGCGGGTTGGTCGTTAAATGCTTTCCCGACATTCCCTTGCTCTGCATTACCTTACGGACTTTATCGCTTGTGTTTTTTGCGTGCCATTCGTTGAATAAGTCCTGCATCGGAACAAGGTCGCTGATACCGTTTTTGGTGTCGATGTTATCCATAATTGCGATATAACGCACATTCAGGCGGATAAAATCTTCCTCCAAAAGCTGACCGACGATTAAGCGGTTACGCCCAAGTCTGGAATGGTCTTTTACCACAAGATTGGCAACCAAGCCCTGTTCGGCAAGCTCCATTATCTCCATAAACGCCGGTCTGTTGAACAGAACGCCTGAAAATCCATCATCATAGAAAAAGCGGGGATTCGGCAGCTTATTGTCCTTTGCATACTTTTCGAGTATGGCTCTTTGATTCTGAATACTGCCCGATATACCGTCCTTTTCGTCATCACGACTGAGGCGGGCATAGAGGGCGGTGATTCTGTCTGTTGGCTGTTTAATGCTCATATAGCTCCTTTCCACAGCCGGATATGATATAAATCGTAGGTACAATTATAATACCATATCCGCCGTTAAACTTCAACACTTTAAAGCGGTGTTCTGAAATTTGTTACATCTTTTTCAAAATAATTCGTTCTGCTTTTTCCAGCAGACTTTCATTTGCTGCATTGTTAAAATGAGCGCTGACCGAGTAAACCGTGCCGTTAATCTCGGTATCAAAGTTGATTGGGTGTGGGTGCTGCGTCCTGCGAAACCAATCAATTCGTTCCTCTTTGCTCATCTTCATCAGCCTTGCGGTTATATCGTCAATGACGGTATAAAGTTCATCGTTTTCACTGCAAGCATTGCCTTGCTCGTCAAGATAAATTACCTCGTTCATCGTGAATATCCCTCCTTCTTTTTCATCTGTTTTTCCTGCTGCCGCAATTCTTTATTGCGGATTTCATTTGCCGTAACCATATCCAAGGTGTCCTGTATGCCGATAGAACGCTCCTCAATGGCGTAATTGCATTTGAGTTCTTTTCTTAGAACGGTTATCTTTTCGGTCAGTTCCGCCTTGTCTTTACGCAGGGTTTCCTTATCCTCCGGCAACGCTCTGCGGATTTTGTTTTTCAGCTTTTCTCTCTGCTCGCACAAGGTCGCAAGCGCCTTTTCTGTCAGCTCCCGGTCGGTATAAAGCTCCTCAAGGGTGTTTATCTTTCGGGCGGACATATAGTTGACTTGATAGGAAATTTCGTCAAGTTTTCGCACCGCTTCTTTGAGATACGGACTTGTGGGTTTATAGTCCGTGCCTTTCGGCAGGTATCCCAACTGATAACAGTAATACAGATACAGACGGTAAATATGGCTTGTCCTTTTGAACGGTGTATAAGCGTCGTATAAATCTCTCGGCATCTGCGGCGGTATCGTAATCACCGTTGCAGGAATACTGCCGAAGCTGCGGTAGGTGCGCCTAATTTCCTGTTCTATAAACTCCGGCGTCCATTTCTCGTTGAGGGTATCCAATCGGGTAAAGCCTTTATACTGCGGCAATTTTACTTTCCAATGCTTGCCGCTGAAATCCACCTCGTAGCCTTTTCTTACAAGGAATTTTTCAAAAAGGCGGAGATTGTTACTGCAATACATAGCATTGGAAATATCTTCTCGGTACACATTGTATCGGGTAGGCTTGCCTGCCTTTTCGTCAAGCCATACAGGTCTGCTCGGCGCTTTGTGCGGATTGCTAATTACCGACAATCCGTATTCAATGCACAGTGCGTCCGAAGTGTCCCGTAGTCTTTGCCGTTCCGTATTGGAATAGTTGTATTTCTTTCCATCAAGAAAAGATACGGAGTTAAAGGCGAAATGATTGTGAATATGGTCTTTGTCAAGGTGTGTGGTTACAACGATTTGGTATTTATCTCCCCACATTTCCCGTGCCAGCTTCATACCGATTTCGTGCGCCGTTTCGGGCGAAACCTCACCAACCTGAAAGCTTTGATACCCGTGCCAAGCGATATATTTATCGTCTTTGCCGTATCGCATTTTTGTCAGTATCATCTGTTGAAGTGCAGTTTGCTTTAAGCAATTAAGGGCGGAAACATATTCGCCCTTTTCCGTTTTCGCAGGATTCTGCACATAAGAAAACACATTGAAAAAATCCGCCGTGCCTTTCGGAACGGTCTTGTCGGGATTCTCCACATAGTCGATTAAATCTTTCAGGTTTCCTTTAATATGCCATAATGAAGTTACCGCCATATCACACCGCCTCCTGCAAATCAAGGATAAGACGCTCGATTTCCCTGCACTCATCAGCCGCCTGCGGATAATACGGGATACATTTTTCAAAGGCGGCGTGCAGTTCATAAAGGGCGTTCATCATATCCCAGAACGCTTTCGGTGGCTCAGGCTTCGGCGTATTGCCATTGCAAAGCTGACGGATAAATTCCGTTTGTGACAGTCCGCACAAGGCAGAACACCTTTTCAGTTTTTCGTTTTCTTCTTCGGTCAGTCTTAAAGTTATGACCGTTTTATCTTTCTTATCTTTCAAAATTATCATCTCCTTTTCATAAATTTTGGTGGTTTTATCAGGGTTATAGGGCAGAATGCCCTGAGAACAGTCCGCCGCCCATTCGGGTGCGGATTGGGATTTTGGTATCAAAATCCGATGCTCGTTATCCCTGTGGACAGGGAAATACCGTTCTCCTGCAAATTACTCCTATCTCTTTAATTTAGGCCTTTGCAACTGTCACTAAAACTGTCACAATAACCGTCACTTCCGGTAGCCGTAGTTGGTTAAACGGATAATCCTTTTTCGGTTGGTGCGGCGAAACTGAATTACAATATCCCGTTTGTAGAAATATTCGTAATCAAAGCGGTGCAGTAATTTTGTGACGGTATTGGGCGGAGTGTAACTGTCACCGATTTCAGCAAGCAGTTCGGTTGCCGCGCCTTGCCATTCCCGTCGGTTTTCCATAAACCGTAATACTTTCCGAAGAAAAGGGTGGTTCTCAGTCAGTATAGGCTTGCTCTTATCCGGCATTTCTCCGAGGATTTCCGCCACAAGCCGTTCACCCTTTGTCATCTCTTTCAAAGCTGTCACTTCCTTTCTCCTTTGTGGTGGTAAAAGCGATGTCATTTTGGCTCAATAATCTTTCGTGACATCACTTTTGTGTCAATTTGGCTCAGCTTTTGCCGTTCTACCCGAATGTCGTTTTTGTATGCCTGCCCCTGCTTTTTCAGCGGCGTTGTTTCGCTCTCGTCATTTATGACGGTTATCGCAAAATCATATCCCATTCGGACGGTCATTCAGTTGTTAAGTAAAGCGGCTTTTCATACCCCTCCAATGAGTAGCCAGCGGGAAGGGCAAAAATATGCCTTTTTTGAAAATTTCTTCAAAAGTTTTTCTTCCTATATTTAATTGCTGACTTTTTTCGGAGTTTGGCAAAATTATTTTTGTAAACTTCCCACTAAGGCAATAATGGGCAAAACAAAAAGCCGCTACACAGACATCAAGAATCTGCGGGAGCATTGCTCTCGCTTCAAAATGATGTTCTATGTAACGGCTTTGAAATTCAAAGACGGGACTGTTTTGCACCCGTTCACTCGCTGACAGTACCAAAAAGCATAGAGTGGCGGTGACGATATTTTCTCTTAGCATACCGCTGGCATTGGGCGGCTTTTGCCGCATCTCTCAATCTTACATCAATATTCAGTTGTCCGTGACGGTTAAACTGTCACATCATCATTATACAGAACAAGCGTTCTATTGTCAATGTTAAAATCGCTTAATTTGTAAAATTAATTCGAAAATTGTTGAAAAATAGTTGACATGAGAATATAATGTATGTATACTAATATGATTTAGTTTCTGAATTCTAAATGGGTGGCTTGGGAAAGGAAGGAGAAAAATATGTTTCATTATTTTGAAGATAAGGAATTCATTTCCAAAATGAGATGTTTAGGTGGACACCTTTTGCAAGACACCTGTCATATTCTTAATATGAAATATGGTATCGGTGCAAAGTTTTATCTTGTTGGAAGTGGAAGACGTAAACTTATCACCCAAAATGAAGAATTACCTATCGACTTGGACTACAATCTTGAAATTGTTCGATGTGATGATTTTGAGGATTGTCGTTACTTAAAAGAAAGTACACGAAAAGCATATACTGAAGCGCTGAACAACGAAGGGCTTGATGCTTGTGAAGATTCGACCTCATCTTTAACATCAAAACAAATATACTTTACAACGGGAAATAAGACAAGGTTTTCATTTGATGTATGTATTGTAACAAAAGATACTAAAGGCAATTATCATAGACTTATTCACGAAAAAACGGGATTCACTTACACAGATAGGTACTACTGGAATATTGCACCAAATTCTAAAGAAATTAAAATGAAATCGGAATTTATAAAGCAAAAAGGAAAATGGAGATTGCTACAGAAGGATTATTTGAGAGTAAAAAACAAGTATCTATCTCGAAACGACCATAATCATCCATCTTTTATCTGTTACGTTGAGGCAATTAATAATGTTTATAATTCAAGGAATAATTGGTAAGAAAGGATAGTTAAGATGTATTGTAAAAATTGTGGTAGAATTGTAGATGATACTTCATCATATTGTAATAACTGCGGGGCTCGAATCGATAATAAGCCCAATGCAAATGTTTCTGAAGATTGTTCAAGTTTTGGGTTTGCTATCTTGGGATTTTTTGTTCCGATTGTTGGTTTAATCCTCTTTCTTATATACGAAGGAAAGAAACCCAAACGAGCTAAGTCGGCGGGTAAAGGTGCTTTGATTGGCTTTATAACCAAAATTGTTTTGTCGATTATTCTTGTAATTCTGTATGTCGTTTTTGCCGCTTCGCTTTTTAGTAACATATCAGATGATATTGAATCTAATATCCCTGCAATTGGTGATGTATTTAGAGAAGAAACGACAGATGAAATTTTAGAAAAATATGTTGAGGTTTCTTTCGGGGAATTCAAAATCACTAATAATGGCTACTTCTCCGAGACATCACTTGATATTACAGTAAAAAATAAAGCTGAAAAACAATGTACTTATTACATAACAATCGAAGCAGTAGATGCAAACGGTGCAAGAATTGAAACAGATATGATTTACGCTGATAGATTAGGTGCTGGTCAAGAGATATATTTGAAAGCCTTTGAATATGTAGAACAGGAAAAATTAAATCAATTCAAAAACGCAACTTTCAGAGTTTTAGAAATAAATAAATATGATTACTAATTTTAAGTGAGGTGCTATATGGGTAAGCATTTTTTTGATTTTGAAGATAGCGATTTTGCTCATTCTATCTCTGATAATATGGCAATAGATTCCGAAGGAGATTTGTTGATGAGAATGGGCGATAATATGGCAATGGATATGGATTCTGGAGAGCTGCATATTATTTCTGGTTGGTCTAATGATGAAGATGATGACTAAAATAGCGGCGATAGAGAGATTTTATTCTCCCTACCGCCGCTAATATTATGCGAATATCAATGGTGCCGTCAAGAGTTATGCGCAAATTCGTTTGCAGGCTCTGGCTGAATGAAGTCAGCCGGCAATAGAGACGTATTCCAGAGCCGCCTCTAAGTGATTCATATTCATGTACTTCTTGTTGCCCCACTGGGTGCCAGCCACATGGCGCAGCCGGGCGCAGACCAGCATGAGGGCAGAGTTGCCATCCGGGAAGGTCCCCACCACACGGGTCCTGCGGCGGATTTCCCGGTTCAGCCGCTCAATCACATTATTGGTACGAATCCGGGTCCAGTGCTCATAAGGAAAATCACAGTAAGTCAGCGTTTCCTCAACACTGTCCTCTACCTTCTTGGCGGCCTCTTTCAGCTTCATTTCCCTCAGCTGGGCCACCACAGCTTTAGCCTTTTCACGGGCAGCCTTCTTGCTTTCCTGGGCGTGGATCGCCTTGAGCATCTTGGCTACCAGTTTTACCTTGGAACGAGGAACAACGGAAAACACATTCCGGTAAAAATGGACCGTACAGCGTTGGTATTTGGCCTCAGGAAACACTTCTCCCACAGCTTCCAGCATTCCCAGGCACTTGTCCCCAACAATGAGTTTCACGCCGTCCAATCCTCTGCTTTTGAGCCACTGAAAGAAATTCACCCAGCTGGCCTTGTCCTCTTTCATACCTTCGGCAGCACCAAGAACCTCTCGGTATCCGTCCTCATTCACTGCGATTGCCACCAGAATTGCAACATTTTCATACTCTCCGCCCCAGTTGCGCCGCAGGTAGATACCGTCCACATAGA
>JALERA010000004.1:0-3753 GCA_022764365.1 Bacillota bacterium | reverse complement strand
TATGACTAAGAAACCTTGGAACTACGGCAAGAAAGGCCAGGTTAAGGTTCGTTGGTACAAACAAGACAACGTAACAAGATACGAAATCAGATATTCAAGAGCTAAGAACTTTGCAAAAGGTACTTACATCACTAAGAAAGTAAACGCAGCTCAAAACGATTACACAACGCAGTCCACAACTCTTAAGAACCTTAAGAGCGGTCAGAGATATTATGTGAAAGTTCGCGCCGTAAAAGAAGTTTATAACGACTATGGCAAGAAGCTGACATACTACGGCGCATGGTCCGGCTGGAAATCGGTCGTAGTTAAATAAACGCAGACAGTAAATTTGTGATATCATTAAAACACAAAGGGCAAATCGAGTTAATCGGTTTGCCCTTTGTGCAATTCAAAATCTAAGAATTTTTTTCTTTAAGAAATCTTCTGGTAAAGCAAGACAGGAAATACGGGAAAGTATAAAATTTGCCGTTAAAGCCTATATTTTTGTTGCAATATTTAATGCCATATTTCACATCGCCAAATGAGCTGCTGTCAATCATTTTGTTAAGGGATTTAGCCATATTGTCATCTGCTTTGACTTCTACAGGAACAAGGAATTCGGAATCTCTGACTAAAAAATCGATTTCGATTGCACCTCTTTCATCTCTGTAAAAATAAAGATGATAGCCTTGCTTTTTTAATTCGTCAGCGACAACATTTTCATATATGGCACCTTTATATGTGTTAAAATTTTTATTGGCACGGAGGTCGTCCTGCACCTCATCATCAAGGGAGGCAATCAGCAGTCCTATGTCTCCGAAGTACAGTTTATAATTATCCGGGTTGTAATTGCCTTTTAGCGGCAGCTCCGGCTGTGCCATACAATAGCAGATATTGATGATGCCTGCGTTTTCAAGCCACTCAACCGTGCCGACATAATCTCGATTCCGTGCATTATGAGCAACTTTTGTAATTTGAAACTTTTTGTTTTCTTTTCCAAGAAAAACAGGAATTTTCCTGTAAACATTCAGGATTTTTCCTTTATCGAGTCCGTTGGCATATTTGGTAATATCTTCTTCATAGTCCTTTAGAATTTGCTGCTGCATTTTCAAAGTGCCGCTGTAATTGCCATTATTTACAAAAGTCTTAACAATAGCCGGCATACCGCCAATCACCATATATTCCCTAAAATTTCCAATCAGCACATCATATTCAAGCTGTGAAAAAGGAACAAGTGTAACCATATGTTGGTAAAATTCTTCTACTTGCCCTTCGGAATATCCCTTGGCCCATAAAAATTCCTCAAAATCCAAAGAATGCATTTCGTAGTCTTCTTTATACCCTACACTGTTGGATTCGATTTCATTGTAATTTATCCCCATAAGCGAGCCTGAACAGATTACATCATAACGCCCGTCGAGTTTGAAGGACTTAAGTGATGTTGCACAGTTTATGCAATCCTGAATTTCATCAAAAAACAAAAGCGTCTCTCCGGGAATAAATTCTTTCGAAGGGTCAATCAGGGTTATATTTTTAATTATTTTCTCAACTTCAAAACCGTCATCGAAGATGCTCTTATACTGTTTTTGCAGTGCAAAATTGATTTCCACCATGTTTTTATAATTCGCTTTGCCGAACGTTTCGATGGATTTGGTCTTCCCGATTTGCCTTACGCCCTTAACGATAAGCGGGAGCCGGTCTTCGTTTTGCTTCCACTCTGTAAGAAAACTATCAATTTTTCTTTTTAGTAGCTCCATATCAATCCCTCCAATTGAATGGTATCACATTTTTTCACATCATTCAAGAATAGTTTCCACATTTTCCCGAACAATATGCGCCATTATTTCACAAAAATTCACAGCCTCTTTTAAAATGATCTTAATTTTATCGTGGTCCCCGGTTTCATCTAAAGCGCGGCAACTTCCTCTAAGGTCAAACCTGTATTCTTCGCAATCACGTCGAGCGGAATGCCGGATTCTTTAAAGTTCTTGGCAATCTCACATTGCCTCTGCTCAGCACCGGCACGCTCGCCTTCCTCGTAGCCGTCCAGTCTCGATATTTCAAGATCTTCTTCTCTGGTTAATTCTTTGAATAACATCTCTACAATCTCCGTTCCGTACTTATCCAGGAATTCCGTGAGAATCCCTTCCTTCTTACATTTGTCAAGGACTTTGACAATCACATCGTTTGTCAGTTCGCTGTCCTCTTTGTAACTTCGCATGATTTCCACGAAGCGGCTGTACTGCCTCAGCGTCTCACATCTTCCCAGGATTTCTGAGTTCTTCTCTGTATTAATATTATACACCTTGACGATGAGTTGTAAAGCATCCTCTTCGTCTTTTTGTTTCTCTCCGAGAAAGGAATCCGAAAGGCGGAGTTCCTGATAGGCCGGAAAATCCTTCGTGCCGTTATAGAAAACAATGAATTCGGGACGTGGTATCATCAGCCGTTTCTCGCGGTAAAGCCGGGTTGTGTCAATCATGCGCTTCAACACGGTAGAGATGTACATGAGGTCGCGGAGCGGCATGTTCTCGTTGATGCTTGACTGGTGTTCGACGAGCACCACAAACCGGCCACCCAGAACAAAGGCAAGATCATTCTTTAGCGTGCGGAAGAGGACATCTTTGATTGTGACGATGTCAATCGGCACACTTTCGTCGTAATTTGTATCAAAGAGGGCGTTGTAGAGTTCAATCAGTTTCGACTTGTCGTGAAAAATTGTGACAAAGACAGAGTCTTTGTAGGTTCGTTTGACTTCCTGCTCCTGCGTTTGCACTTATGCTTGCCCTTGGTGAAGCCGGCACAGTCGTCTTTTTGTTTCTCGCTAAAGAAAACAAGATTTCATTGTTGCTTTGCATAAAGCAACAATGAAATGTATAAATTGTTATATTTTTGCCAAAGATATTACCAATAAATTCTATTGACAATGTTTTGTCAATGTTGTATTTTTTAAGTACAAGAATTCTTATTTTCGATATCGACTTTCGCACCCCTGCTAAGGAGGGCGTTCATAAACTTTAGTGTGTTAAATTAAGAAAGTAATAGGTGAAAATATGAAGACATTGTTTTTTAGTATAAAGAAGATTACTTCTGCGCTTGCGTTTACATTAATGCTGATTGCCGTTACGGCATACTCATACGGTGGTGAACGTGATCTTAATGTTAGTTATCGAACGCCGGAAGATATTAATGCGTTTCTGCAGTCTCATCCTGTTGCGCATGATGCGTTCAGTGAATCTTATGAATTTTCTTATTCCGATGCTCCACGCCTTAGTTCGTCGTATGAGCCCGGTTCCCTTTCAAAATCCGATTTGAATTCAGCTCTTCACTTGCTTGAAAATATCCGTTATATTGCAGGGCTCCCTGCGGATCTTAAACTTTCAAATGACTACACTCGTATGGCCCAAGCCGCTTCATTGGTAAACTATTCTAATGATTCCATTTCACATTATCCCGAATTTCCTTCGAATATTTCATCAAAAACAGCAAAATCCGGTATAAAAGCCTGTGCCGAATCCAATCTCGCATGGGATTCCTGGCAGAACACCAGTCTTGAACATTCAATCTTAAATGTCTGGATGAAGGATGACAGTGTTTCCAATATTAAGGCATTGGGACATCGCCGTTGGATCCTGAGCCCGGAAATGAAAAGAACCGGTTTCGGTGCGGTATCCGGTTCCCGTGGCACCTACAATACGATGTATGTTTTCGATTTCGGCAGAAAAGTTAAGACAAATTATCAGGTCGCATGGCCTGCACAGCAAATGCCTGTCT
>JALERA010000003.1:0-9903 GCA_022764365.1 Bacillota bacterium | reverse complement strand
GGCTTCACCAAGGGCGAACGCACCGGTGCTGAACGTGGTGCGATGCAAGAGAAAATTGGAATTGCCAAAAAACTCAAGGAGCTCGGGCTAGGCATGGACACGATTTCCGAATCAACAGGGCTGACCTTAGATGAGATCGCGGAGCTTTAGCAGAAAGACAGGGAAACTCCCCAAATATCAGACAAATATTAAAAAAAAGAGCATTTAAGGTTAAAATTAATAACCTGAAATGCTTTTTTTTATTGAAAAAACGAGGGAGAAAAAATGGAACAATTTAGAATTTACCTAAAGGAGAAGGAGCTCAGCCCTGCAACGATTGAAAAATATGTACACGATGTAGCGGCGTTTCAAAAATGGGCAGGAGAAGAAGACATCGCATTTACAAAAGAGAAGTTATGTGGATGGAAAGACTATCTGCTGTCGCAAAACTACGCAGCCGCAACAATTAATGCGGCACTTGCAGCCATGAATGCTTATGCAGACTTTATGCAAAAACCCGAGTACCGCCTCAAGTATGTAAGGACACAGAGAAGCAACTTCATAAAGGCGGAACGCCAGTTGACGAAAGCCGAATATGAGAAACTCATCCACACGGCACGCTCAGAAGGCAGGGAGCGTTTGGCAATGATTATGGAGACGATCGGCTCAACCGGCATGCGCATATCGGAACTCCAATATGTGACCGTCGAGAGTGTGCTGTGCGGCAGCCTGCACATCCGCTTAAAGGGAAAAGACAGACTGATTCTGCTTCCGAACAGACTATGCAAAAAACTGAAAAAGTACATGAAACAAAATCAAATTCTATCAGGAATTATATTTAAAACAAGATGCGGAACACCCATCGGGCGAAAGCAAATCTGGGCGGAGATGAAACGGCTGTGTGAAACTGCCGGGGTGGAAGCAGATAAGGCCTTTCCGCACAACCTGCGTCATCTGTTTGCAAGAATGTTCTTCAAAGTCAGCGGAAACATTGCCGAACTTGCGGACGTGCTGGGACACAGCAGCATCGAAACGACACGCATCTACCTGCGAGAGACAGGGCAGGATCACAGACGCAAACTCGAAAAACTGAGATTAATTTGCTGAGTGCCTAACCAGGCATGAAGCACAAAAAAAGACAGAATCAATATTCTGTCTATTAAACTTGAAACTGCACAAATAATTAATCCAAATAGAAGGAAAAAAGTGTATATGAATATGAATCTTGCAAGAATGTCGGCAAAACATTGAATTTTTTTGCATATAAAACACAAACCAATGCAAATTCCCTTTGATTGGCTTTTTTGTGTTGCCGTGATTCTTTTCTTGAGTGTGTACAAACGATTCTTCAGCCTCTTTTTTGTGCAAACGATGAGGTAAATTTGAACAATTCATGAACAAAAATACCAAAAACTATTGATTTTTTCTGTGGTTTTGTGTATAGTTTAGTAAGCTAAAGTGGATAATTCTACATGTTTAGACAGAATATTGATTCTGTCTGTTGTTTATGAAAGGGTTAAAATATAAAAGTATCAGGAGGAGAAAATGAGTAAGGACTTATTAACGGTGAAAAAACTGTTGGCAGCGATAATCATACTGGCTATGTTGATTACTGCTACGGTTGATATGTTGGCATATGCGAACAGTATCAATTCACCAATCGACCAAATGGAACAAACATTGAAAAACGGACTAAAGGATGAGGTGACGGCTGTGATTACCGCAGAACCGACCGCACCAGCAGGACGTCCGTTTAATTTGAACATTCGGTTGGATTTGCCGCGTATCATGACTTACGCATATCAAGAGAACTATCCGGCATCCCAGATGTTCGATGAGTATAAGGATGTTACAGTCACAATTCCACTTCCGATGGGAGTTACGGCTGTGGATCCGGCAAATATGGACAAGAAAAAAGAAAACCTTGTCATTAAATTTCCAAAAAGTGGGGAGGATGACTTCAAGGGTCAGACAAACAAGGGCAAAGACATTAAGTTAAAGGTACTGGATAACGGAAGTGTTAAAAACGGAACCAAGTTTACATTCAAGGGTGCCAAGTGGTCTTTTGATGTGGACATGTATACCGACAAGGAAAAGAAAAGCACCAAGAAAGTTAATGTGACGGGTGAAATTTCAGAGGCCTCGCATACTGCCACCGCAGAAGATGCATGGGGAATTTTAAAGAACCATGTGAAAACCGAAGAAATCGGCAATTATGTTGTTTTTTCGTTTGAAATCGCAGCAGGACTTCAAGGTGCAAAGGCAGACGGCAGCAAATTCCTGTACAGCACCGCCACGGAACGCTACGACCGATACGGAAGACTGAATTTTGAACAAGGGAAATATAAGATTACCGATACACTTCCGCAGCTGGTGCAGATTAACCGGGACGGCAGTAAAATCAAGAAGAATATCTGGCCGGATGAGGTTACCGTTGTGAAGAATGCGGTTACTGCTTACGGCATCAATGAACAGAAATTATACGACTCTAAAACTTCTAATTACACCAAAGGAACGACTAAGCAAATTACTTTTAATCAATATAATATCTATGATCCGAACCCGAAAACGGACATCATCGGAGTTTCACCACAGTATACGAAATATACTGTCCGTTTGTCGTACAATAAAGATGCCTTCCTGATTGACGCAAATGAAAAAGTTATCCAAACATTCAGAATAACCAATGAAGCGAAGCTGGACTATCAGCTTCTCGGAGAAAAAGCCGCATCGGATAGTGACAGCGACTCTGCAAGTTATGTTATCCGAAAGGGCACTGGGCAGATTGTCATTAATAAATATATCGTCTACCCACAAGACGGCAAAGAAGTAAAACGCGCTTATAATGAAGCAGCGGCAAAGGATTTTCCGATGTCCCCTGCATTGAAATTTACGCTTTATACGGACAGCGCCTGCAAGAGAATTGCGAAGACAGTTGCAGGTAAGGATGCTATCGCTGAATACAACACTGAAAATGGCAACGCAGTCTTTGACTACATGAATGCGGGAACTTACTATGTCGAAGAAAGCGGCAGAATCGATGGCTTCGGTGCGAAACAGAATCCGATGCAGGTGACCGTTCCAAGAAGCGGCGGCACGGCGACGATTGAGTTTACCAATGAAAATAAAGACTTTGGCACCATCGCAGTACAGAAGATAAGGAGAACTAAAAACGGCAGTTATGAGCCGCTCTCTAAGGTCACATTTGAGATATATAAGAACAGGGAAGATGTCAATGACTCTTCAAAAGGAGCATATAGTACAATCGAGACCGGCGACAATGGAATTGCTTACCTAAATAAGATTCCTACGGGTACTTATTATGCAAAGGAAATTACGCCGTACGGTTATGAACCAAACGAGGAAATCTACGAGGTAAAAGTCGTTGCGGATCTTGCGAAATTCAAAGGTTTCAAGGCAAGTGACGGTAGATATTACGGAACCGCCGAAAACCCGATTGTCAACACAACGAACACAGGTATGCTGTATCTTGGCGTAATCAAGTGGGATCTGGAAGGTAAGTCTGAACGAGAAATCAATTACCTGACACCTTCCAATCAGATTAAGCCGGTATCCACAGCATATGCAGGGTACAAGCTGGATTTGTATTATGAAAAAGATGGAAAGATTGTCAGATATCAGGAAAACGGTAAGGATGTAACACTGACTGCAGATGAAAACGGAATTATCAAAAAACGTCTTCCGGCAGGCAAATATTATGTGGTAGCCAATACAAGTGGATATGATAAGGACAAGTATACTCCGTGGGCGCAGAATCACCAAATGGTGGACGGCAAATACTGCATGGGAGCATTTACGGTAGAAGTCTATGATGACAACTATAATCTTCCAAAGCCGGACGCAGATGGAAAAATTGACTGGAAGAAAGAACAGGGTTACACAACAAACTACGATGTTATTCACAATTTCTCCGGCATGTGCAATATGTCACTCAAAAAACTCGGTTCAGGACAGTATGTGGTTCCTGAAGCGCGATTTAACGTGTATAAAATCAGCGGCAAGAGTGCAGCACTGCCTGCACAACCATATAAGAAAAATATTGCAACAAACAATAAAGCATATGCCTTCTTTACGGATGTCGAGCCGGGATGGTACGCGTTCGTGGAAACCGCGACAGGTCCGCAGTATTATCTTCCGAAAGACGGAATTCGGCAGGATATATATGTAAGTAAGCCGGTATTTGATCAAACCATGAAAGGCAAGGTCGGCATAGAGGCAAACAAGGCCAAAATGATACAGGCAGCACAGCTTGTGTTTTTTGATAATAAACTTTACGATGAGACACCACTTGTAGGATTAACGTTTAAAAAGGTTGATTCAAAAACGAATAAACAAATTTATGACGGTGCAAAATTCAATGTTTACTATATAAAAAATGATGTGGACGGCTCAAAGGGATTGTCACCAACCGATGACCCGGAAGCGGAGAGGGTATATCTCGGAGTATATTGCTATAAAACCAGCACGAGTGCAAAGAACAGATTCTATAAAACCGAAACATATAACGGCATAAAGTACAACATTTTCAATGCAGGCAAGGGTGCACCGAAAGAAAAAACATATCTCGTACAGGGACGTGATGGCAAACTGGTTCCTGCATATGGAGACGATACGACAACCATGGTCGGATGGATTCCGTATGATTTGCTGGGTAAGGACATTAAACTGTATGTAGAGGAAGTAACCGCACCAATCGGCTATGAGCTTCCAGAGAATTCAAGCGAACGCATTCGCAGCATTAAAGTCAAGGGCGGAACGATTGATGAAACAAATGTGCTTGAACTCAAAAATACTCCAAAGCCGGTAACTTGTAATATCACGGTGGCCGTATCGAATCGGAGCTATGCACAGACAGAAGAGATGACCACCGCAAATAAAAGAGGAACTTATGTTGAAGGCAGTGCAGTACGGCTCTATGAATGGAATGAAAGCACGAACAAATGGGTGTATGTCGCAGAGAAGAACACAAGCATTGACGGTACTTATATTATCGAATCCGGAGCTACATTCCGCACAGAATTCGGCAAGACCTATGCCATTGCGGAGAAAAAGAAAAAATTAGGAAGAAATGAACTTGATTTCTACGAAGTTAAGCACAAGTGGCTTAAGCGCGAAAGCGGAGATAAGCTGGCATCAGGTGATGGCAAAACGGCAGGAACTTATGCCTTGAAAGAACAGACAACGATAGATGGCTGGACGCTTTACGGTCCGATTACCATGCCAAAAGTTTCAGAATCAGAAAAAGAGGTGAACTATAAGTTCACATTCTACAATCTGCCGAAACAAGATATCTGGTTTGGAAAACGAGATGCGGAAACTGGAAATTTTGTCAAAAAGAGAGGATCATTTTCAATTTATCGCATTCCGGAAGGGAAAAATATGTATTCACCGCTGTCTGAATTGCAGCGAGTACATATCTATGGCGGTAATTATGGATATGAAAGATATAAAGGTGCAAAACTTCCGATAGGCCACTATGTTGTCGTTGAAAACGAAGCTCCGGAAGGATATTCCAACACAGGGGCTCGAGCGGAGTTTTCTGTGACATCAATAATAAAGAAAATGTCAGGAACATCATATTACGGTGTACTGGTGGAACTGGAAAATCGAAAAATCGACTATTATAAATCTCGCGTTTCGAACGCAATGAATAAGACGGTCTTAAACCCTTCAAACGGGGTAATCAAAGGCAGTCTGCTTGGTGAGGTAGGAGAAACCATTGACATATCATATCGAATCGACGGACTCAGACTGAAAAATGTCAAGAATGGTGTTGCATATAAAAACGCAGTACTTGAAGACAGCGGACTGGCTTATTATGCAGGTCAGAATGGGAACGGAGATGAAATTGAGCTTACGAAAGATGACTATGCATTTACATCACTTGATATTCAAAAGGCAACGAACTCAAGCGGAAAATTCGTTAAAGCAACGATTGATTATCGTACGATAGATAGTGACGCTTGGCAAACTGCCGGAAATGTAGAATTATCCGCACAGCAGACATCCGTTACACTTAGCAAAGCAGGCAAGAAAGCAACGGCATTTCGCATCAAATATGATGATAGCAGCATCAAGAACGGATTCACCGGTGGAGAGGTTACTGTAAACGCGAAACTGTATAAACGGGATATTCTGAAAACAGAAGAAGAAATCATCAGCATTAAAAACAGCAGTAATTATACCTTTAAATACGGAATTTATAATGAAAAAGGCGGCGTGACTTATTATGATTCCAAGCAAATTAAAGAGGCAATTATCAATATAAATCCGACGGATTCATATCCTCAGGCACAGATTCAGAAGTCGGCGACGCTTATATCGGCATCCGGCACTTCCGAAACTATTGCAAAAGCAGGGGATCGGATTAAGTATACCATTACCTTAACGAATGTATCGAACGGAGAGCAAAACCCGATGCGGAATCCGATTATCCTTGACCGTTTACCGGATGAAGTGAAAGCCATCTCGCAGGGTCAGTACGAGAAATATTTCGATATTACCATGCCATCCGGAATCAAACTGGCATCCGGAAGCGGCATGAAAACAATCAACGGGGACACCGCAGCAGCCCTCTTCTTTGATGGTGCATTAAAGAAAGGGGAAACCATCACCGTAAGCTTTTTGACTAAGGTAAAAGCGGATGCGGTCAGCATTGATAAATTGATTGTTAATGAAGCAGCAGCTTCTTCCGCACAGAAGGGCTATGCCGTTTCCGGTAACGCCGATGCGGCAAGTTTCAAAACTGCGAACGGAGAGTGGCCGGAAGAAAACGAAACATATAAAACAATCATCAAAAATTCAAATAAAAAGGCCTATGGATATATAACATCGAAGGCTGACAATCTGATTGAACGCAGTGAGGGCTTAACCATCCGCAAGTTTGTCCAGGGAGAACTTGACAAGGATAACGGATACCAGAATTTCTTGTCAAACACCACGCCGGGCGGAATGGTAAACTTCAAAGTTATCCTGCAGAATACAGGAAATACACCGGTAAGAAATATAAGACTTGCAGATTTACTGCCGCAGCCGGGTGATAATGTAATTGAAAAAGAAAACCGCGAATCGAAATGGCAGCCGATTCCGCAGTCTTATGATGTCTTTAAAGTATCAAAGGATGGAAAGAAGACTAAGCTTGGTCCGACCATTTATACGGCAGAAGGAGCCTTTAATCAAAGATTAAGGGGAGACTCCGCAGCCTTCGGCGGCACTTGGCAAAACGGCGGCAGCTTCAGTGAAGAAACAACGGCAATCGGATTTAATTTTGGCGATACAACATTGCAAGAAGGCGAATATATAAGCTTAGAGCTTAAGATGAAATCCCCAACATCGGGAGAATATGCCGGAACCTTTGTCTCCAATAACGCAAGCGTATACTATAATTCGGCAAGCGAGACAAACAAGCTTGTTGTCAGCAATACGGTTCACACCATTTACCATGTGAAACCGGTCGGCATGGGCGGCAAGGTCTTCCTGGATGAAGATATAGACGGCTTGTATGCAGAAAACGAAAAGCTGATTTCCGGAATCCCTGTAAGATTATATGTTTACGAGGACGGAAAGCTCAAAGAAACGCTTTTGACTGAAACAAACGCAGACGGCAGATACTATTTCGACAATCTGCTTCCGTCGTATGTTAAGGACGGGAAATTTGAGGGGCACTATTATCAATATCAGGCGGAGTTTGTAATTCCTGAAGGTACCTGCCTGACAGATGCCTATGCAGGCGGAGCCGATGCATGGAAAGACAATGAACTCGGTGAGGCAGGAAATACCAAAGCACCGAAAACAATCGGCGATGTGACTTATGCAGATAAGAACAGAGATAAAGACAGCAATGCGGATGTAAAGACATGCAGAACGGAGCTGTTCTATCTGAATCCTGCACCGGAGGATGATGGCGCACAGATAAGGACAAGAGAAGGCGGATATGACCTGACTTACGACGCAGGTCTTGTGCGTGTGAGAAATATTGAAATCAAGAAATACATTGGCAGCACTCCGACGACACCTTTAGAAGGTGCGGAATTCTGTCTGACCGGAACGGGACTACCTGAAGAGGGCATCACGGTAACAAGCGATGCAAACGGTATCGTATCCTTCAAGAATCCGATTTTAAGAGCAGACGGCAAATCTTACCGCATCAACTATTACGGAAATTACATGATCCGCGAAGTGAAAGCACCGAATGGTTATATGAACCAAAATTGGCAGACAACCATAAATGCAGGTGAAGACAAGACAAATCTGACCTACGAGGCACTGAATGAAACGAAGCAGCTGTCTTACGCTGTAAGCAATCCGAAACTGACAAGTCTCACGATTCAGAAGCAGGTCGTGAACGGAACGACTGCAGATTTGAATAAAGACTTCTATTTCACCGCCATTATCGAAGGCAGACTTTATGAAGGATTGTATAAGCTGATAGGAACTGATGGCACAATCATAGATAAAAACACCGATGCAAAGGGCCGCATCGTTCTTAAGCATGGGCAGAAAGCAGTCATCGAAGGACTCGAAGACGGACAGCTTTATATTGTGCGCGAAGAAAAGGCAGATGGGTTCACTTCCCATATTACCAAGGGGATGGGAACAATTGCCGCAGATGCGAAACAGAATGTTGTAACCTGTACGAATACGAAAGAGTCAGGATATGTGCGTATAAGCAAGATATATCAAGGAACCAGCATTCACAGAGAAGCTAGTTTTAAATTTAATGTTAAGGTAGATGGTAAACCATATACCGGATATTATACAATAAATTCTACATCATCGTATACAAATGACGGAGTAATCAGGATAAAAGGCGGCGAAACCGCAGTTATTGAGGCAGGTATCGGTCAGAAGTTCGAAATAGAAGAGATTTCTTATTCAAACTATACGACCACCGTAACTGCAAGCGAAGGCATTGATGTTTCCGGGTCAACAGCAAGTGGAATCATCAAAGAAACAATCGGTGAAGTAGAATATACGAATACACTGCAAACGCAAGGTCTGCTTATTACAAAAGAAATTTCCAACGCAGGACAATTTGGTTATATTTTTGACGATATGAGTTTTCGATTTAAACTTCTGATAAATGGGAAACCATATTCAGGGAATTATATCTTTTATCCAAATAAAGATTCGACCGACAAACCCGTCACAAAATATACCACTGATGGAACTTTCCTTCTGACGCCAGCTTCAGCTGTATATTTTGATGCCCTTGCAAAAGGAAGTCCATATGAAATTATTGAAATTGAAAGTCCTGGAAATTATAAGTTTACAACTGCAAAAGTGAGCGGTAAAGTTGGCGATAACAATGGTGAAGCAACAGCTGTTAATAAATTGCAAAATAATAAAAACTTAACAATTAAGAAAACAGTTAGTGGAAAGAGCAACGATAACACACAATTTTACTTCAACTTATACTTGAACGAAAAAAAAGTAAATAAAATCTCTTACAAGTTATATGACAAAAATGGAACTTACAAAGATACAAGCATTACCAATGGAAAGATTGTGATCAAAAGCGGTCAATATGTATTGATTGAAAAGATTCCTTCAGAAAGTACATATAAGGTTGTAGAAATTGATGTGCCAAACGGCTACACAGCTGTCCGTCCTATAAACTACAAGGGAAAAGTAGACAATAATCATATCACAGTTGAATATAAAAATGTGTATGATACACCGCCTGATGGATATCTGATGTTAAAGAAAAAGGTTATTTCTGACATTGATAGTGACCACGAACAGGAATATAAATTACATTTAGGTTCAGGTAATCCAAGAAAAGTCATTAAAAGCGAGGCAAACAATAGGGATGTTTTTATTATAAAAAATCTTAGAGATGACTCGGAACGCAAATCTAGCGGAGATGGAACCTTCACACTCAAAGATGGTGGCTATACGCAT
>JALERA010000002.1:0-64290 GCA_022764365.1 Bacillota bacterium | reverse complement strand
TGCAGAATTTTATCGGTAACATCAGAGATAAAACCTTCACTGCATTCAAAACCGTATATTTCTTCAATCTGGTCTGAAATCTGTCTGGTCGTAAGTCCTCTGGCATACATGCTTATGATTTGCTGATCTATACCGGAAATATCTTTTTGACGTTTCTTTACAATCTTCGGTTCAAAACTGCTTTGTCTATCCTGCGGGACATCAATCTGAAATTCACCATAGTTGCTGCGTACAGTTTTACGCTTGGTTCCATTGCGATAATTGTCATTATCACTCCGTTCATAACTCTCGTATCCTAGATGTTCGTCCATTTCGGATTCCATCATGGATTTGATTGTTCCGCCAAGAAGATCTTTGAGTGCTTCCTGAATATCATCTGCAGTTTCAATATCATATTCTTCGATAAGTGCTGCGATTATATTCTTCTTGTTTTCGTTGAGAGGTTTTACTTTGTAAACTTCTTTTTTCTTTGCCATTTAAATAGCCTCCTATGATAATTTGATTTTACCATAGAAGGCTACTTAACAGTTAATTAAATTTACAGACTTTTTTTCACAGTCTCGCGAAATCCAAGTGATTCGCCGCTTTTGCCTTATCTTATATAGAAAGAAGAAAAAGAAAATTAAAACTTCTTGTACGCTAATTTCTTATATTCTGTGAATTTCTTTTACCTTGCGAGTCTGTCGTATTTCCCTTAGACGCCTCGAGAGTTACATCGTACTTGAGGATATCTCCGTCACGCACGATTGTGAAAGTAACGGTATCTCCGACCTCGTGCTTTTGGATTTCCTTGAGAAGCACAGCGGAACTTGTAACTTTTACGTCATTGATGAAGTATACAAGGTCGCCCGATTTGAGGCCGGCTTTCTTGGCGCTTTTGCCGGTAACATCCTTGATATATACACCGGTTAAGTCAACCCCGTATTGCATTGCGTCGTTGGCATCGGTAAGATCCACAATCGTAATGCCGGCAACCGGTCTGTCGGCAACATAGCCGTGCTCGATCAGTGATTTTGCAACTTTTGAAACCGTATCGGCAGGGATTGCGAAACCGAGACCTTCAACATCAGAGCCCGAAGATTTTGCAACGACCATACCGATGAGATGACCGTACTGGTCGAAAAGTCCGCCGCCGGAATTACCCGGGTTGATGGATGCACTTGTCTGGATAAGAGACATGCTCTTACCGTCTATCGTTATTTCACGCTCCAAAGCACTTATGATGCCTTCTGTTGCGGTCCCCGAAAGAGTTCCGAGCGGATTACCTATGGCAACTGCAAGGTCACCTACGGAAAGCGAAGTCATATCGCCGAAGGATACCGGTGTAAGACCTGTTTCATCGACTTTGATTACGGCAACATCCGTCTGTGGGTCGGTTGCCACGAGCGATGCTTTGAGTTCTGTTCCGTTGTGGAGCGTTACCTTGATGCTGGATGCGCCGGAAATAACATGATTGTTGGTGATGATATAACCATCTTTGCTGTAAACGATACCGCTGCCTGCACCCTGGGTTACATACTGACCGAGCCAGCTGTCCGTAGACACCGATTCCGTCTCAATCGCAACTACGGAGTTTTCGTTTCGTGCAATGATTTCCTGGATGGAAAGCTCGCTTCCGGTTGCTTTTGCAAGATTGACATTTGTTGTGTTAATGCTCTTTGTCACACCCGAAACTCCGAAAACATTCGAAGCCAGTGCGTAACCGCCGGCTCCCAGAGAAGCCGAAACGATGATGGCAAGAATCAGTACGATGACGAAGCTTTTCGTCGTCACATATCTTGGTTCCTTCTTTGGTTTATTATAGGCAGAGGCTCTGGGAGGCTCCGAGTTATCCACATATTCGTTATAATCTTTTTTTTCGAAATCGTTCCAGTTTTCCATAAAATGACCTCCTTATCAGCTCTTTTCGATTTACAAGCAAATTATAATAATCTTTTGTGTTTTTTGTGTGTAAAAATAATGTGAAATATGATAAAATAAAATATTATTGCAGAGATGAAAATGTGGATATATATATTATGGAAAAAGCGTACAAAGAATATACCCGTTGGTGCAGACAACGCTTGCCGGAGGATCTTGCGGCAGAGCTTTGTGCAATACGCGGAGATGAAAATGAAATATACAACAGGTTTTGTAAGGACATTTCGTTCGGAACATCCGGACTTAGAGCGAAGATGGGGGCAGGGAGCAATCGAATCAACTCGGTCACGCTTCGCAAGGCAAGCATAGGAATCAGCAGATATCTGAAGGAAAAGAGCGAAAAGCCGGAACTTGTCATAGGATTTGACACAAGAAACAACTCAAAAGAATATGCTGAAATCGTGGCGCATGAATTTGCCGATAACGGTGTGAATGTTTATCTCTTCGGAGAGCCGACGCCCGTTCCCGTGGTTTCGTTTGCGGTCAGAGCCATGGGCGTTTCCGGCGGAATTATGATTACCGCCAGCCACAACACGCGGGAATATAACGGATACAAAGTTTACGACCACTTCGGAAATCAAATCGACGATAAGAAAGCACAGATTGTGGAAAAGTATATGCAGACCGCAGATCCTTTTAATACGCAGAGGTCGGAAGCAAAAGGCACGATTCGCAGAACGCCGGACAGTATAAAGGAAAAATACATGCAGGCATTGGAAGAAAACATGCCGCATTTAGAGGAACCGGGGAAAACCGAAGAGGCACTTGCCAAGCTGACAGTTTGTTACACACCGCTCAACGGAACCGGAATGAAGTACGTTCCGGATAGGCTGATGCGAATGGGGATGCCCGAAGAAAATATCATTACGGTCGAAAGCCAACGCATGCCCGACGGAAATTTTCTCACATGTCCCGCGCCGAATCCGGAATATGAAGAAACCTTCGCGGAAGCACTCAAAGTGTGCCGCCTGCAGGAGAAAAAACCGGAGCTGATTCTTGCGACAGACCCGGATAGTGACAGGCTGGGGGTAATGGTTCTCCGGGATGATGCGAAAGGCGAATATATAAAACTTTCCGGCAATCAGGTCGGGGAACTTCTCCTCGACTATGTCTGCAGCCATGCAGAGTCAAAGGAAAACCGGGTCGCATTCAAGAGTTTTGTGAGTTCCCCGCTTGCTGAGGACATTGCGGGAGAATACGGCGTGCGCTTAAAAAATGTCTTCACGGGTTTTAAAAATATTGCCTTTGAAATGCAGCGGCTTAAGGAAAATCCGAGTGATGGAACCTTTCTTTTCGGATTTGAGGAAAGCCTCGGATACCTTTACGGCGATTATACACGCGACAAGGACGGCATCATGGCATCGCAGCTTATCTGCCTTGCCGCCGCAGAACTTGCATCGCAGGGAAAACGCTTGACGGATCGGCTGGAAGAGCTTTATCGCAGATATGGGTATCTATCGGCAGTAACTTTCGCTGCGGAGTATGAAAACGAGGCAGACAGGGAAAAAGCACTGCGAATCATGCAGAAACTGTTCAGCGGCGCACTTAAGACCGATGAAACACAAAGAGAATATTGTTACAGAGAGAAAAACATGTACTGTGCCGATTGGAAAGGCGGACATAAACTTATCATAAGACCGTCCGGCACAGAAATGAAATTGAAAGTTTATATTTTTGCAAGGGATGCACAAAAGGAGAATGCGAAGCGCAAGGGAGAAGAAATTCGGGAGACGGTTTATGCATATCTCACGGAGTGCGGCTGTTTGTAAACAAAGGAGAAAAAATGAGCAAAGTAATTACAGGAATAGACCGCAGCGGTTCTTTTCGAGTTTATCTGACGATTTCAACCGATATGGTTGAAGAGGCGAGAAAAATACATGACACGACCCCACTTGCTTCAGCGGGCCTTGGAAGAGTTCTTACCGGAGCCGGTCTCATGGGTCTGATGCTGAAAAACGAAGGGGAGAAACTGACGGTGCTTTTTAAAGGTGACGGACCTGCCAAGCAGATTCTTGCCACCGCGACACAGGCAGGAGATGTAAAGGGATATATTTCCAATCCCGATGTTGAGCTTCCGTTGACGCCGCAGGGGAAACTGGATGTCGGCGGCTCGCTCGGAATTGGTGAACTTACAGTCATCAAAGACCTCGGGCTGCGTGAACCGTATGTGGGAACAATCGCACTGGTGGACGGTGAAATAGCGGATGACCTTACGGCATATTATTTCATATCCGAACAGCAGAACACTGCAATTTCACTCGGTGTCAAGATTGATGTGGACTGTACCGTAAAGGCCGCAGGAGGCATGATAATACAGATGCTGCCGGGTGCAAGAGAAGAATCCATAGATGCACTTGAAGAAATGATTTCGGATTTACCTCCGATTACGACGTTGGTCGAAGAGGCTGTATCGTTAAATAACGGGAAGTCGGAAGAGGGAGTTCTGCAGGCGATGATGGATCGCATCTTCGGACAGCTGCCGGAAGACTTTAAGGTTGAGACCATGGAATTCAAAGAAATGAGATGGCACTGTGACTGCTCGGAAGAAAGACTGGAGCAGGTACTTATGACAATCGGCAGAGACGACCTTACGGAAATCATCGAAGAAGACGGCGAAGCGGAAATGGTGTGCCAGTTCTGCTGCAAGAAATACTATTTTGACAAGGAACATCTTGAAAGAATTTTGGAGGCTGTTAAATGAGTGAAAGAAATAAAATAAGACTTGGAATCATATTCGGAGGAAAATCCGGCGAGCATGAGATCTCTCTGATGTCGGCAGCATCCGTAATCCGCGCCGTTAATAAGGAAAAATACGACCTGGTATACCTTGGAATAACCAAAGACGGAGAGTGGAAACTTTTCGAAGGCAGCGAAGATGCGATTGAGGACGGAAGCTGGATAAACGATGCACAGCCTTTTAATCCGGGAGACTTGAAGAATGTCATTGATTTTGCGCTGCCGATTATGCACGGACCATACTGCGAAGACGGCAGAATACAGGGATTTTTTGAAATGATGGATATTCCTTACGGCGGCTGTGGAGTGCTCGCTTCGGCCGTTGCAATGGATAAACTGCTTGCAAGAGATGTTTTTATCAGAAACGGACTGCCGGTGTGCAAGCATGTCGGTGTTTCGCGAAGTGACTACGACGATGATTCAGAAGCGGTTGCAAAGCAGATAGAAGAAGCCCTCGGATATCCGGCTTTTGTGAAACCGGCAAATATGGGTTCCAGCGTGGGAATCAGCAAGGCACATGACAGAGCATCTTTGCTGGAAGCACTTGCGCTCGCATTCAAATTTGACAAGAGAATCATAGTGGAGGAATACATAAATTGCCGCGAACTCGAAACCGGGATTTTGGGCAACGAGAGACCGGAGGCTGCCGTGGTCGGTGAAATTCTGCCTTCGGCCGAGTTTTACGATTATACGGCGAAGTATTTGGACGGAGGAGCCTCCAAACTTTGCATTCCGGCGCAGATTCCGGAAGAAACAAGCCGCCTGATAAAAGAATACGCATGCAAGGCTTATGCGGCGATTGACGGAGAAGGCTTTGCGAGAGTGGATTTTTTCATCGACAAAGATACGGGGAAGGTATACTTAAACGAGATAAATACAATTCCGGGATTTACGAAATTCAGCATGTTTCCGCTTTTGTGGGAGGAAGCCGGCGTGAAATACCCGGATACAATCGAAAGGATTATCGAATTGGGATATGAAAGACATAACGCTAAAAATAATAGGTAGACAATTATTTAAGGACAGAGAAGAGGAACAGATGGAGTTTGTGACGGACGGAAGACTGTATTTTCGCAACGGGGCTGCATATGTGGTTTACGAGGAAAGCGGTGTTTCCGGAATGCCGAGCGGCAAGACCGTGCTCAAAGTGAAGGATGACACCGTAAGGATGAGAAGAGCCGGCGGTGAAGTTAACGCGGAGCTGTATTTTGAAAGGGGCAAGCGCTTCAGCAGCACCTACGATACGCCTTATGGTTCAATGGGTGTGGAGGTGCTTACCAATTTGGTTGAAAACGGGCTTGATGTGGAAACAGGCAGCGGCAAAATCAGCATAAACTACGATGTAAGCCTCGAAGGGCTGGCGGAAGGCAAAAACCAATTAACAATAGATATTTTATAGACGAAGAAAGAAGAGGTGACAGAAATGAACAAAGTGGGTTTTGATGCGGAAAAATATATAGAGGAGCAATCCAAGTATATTTTGGAGAGAATAAATGCAGGCAACAGTGAGAGGCTGTACCTGGAATTCGGAGGAAAGCTTGTCCATGACAAGCATGCAATGCGTGTGCTTCCGGGATTTGACGAGAATGCTAAGATAAAGCTTCTTGAAAAAATGCAGGATCAGGCGGAAATCATCATCTGCATTTACTCCGGCGACATCATCAACAGCAAGACCAGACAAGACTTCGGAATTACATACGACTTGGAAGTTTTGAGACTGATCGACATATTCAGAAAGCATAATCTTAAGATTAACAGCGTTGTCGTAACGAGGTACGAAGACGCACCGGCTGTCAATATGTTTATCAATAAGTTAGAAAGAAGAGACATCAAAACCTATAAACATTTCTTCACAAAAGGATATCCGACCGATGTGGAAACAATCGTAAGCGAAGAGGGTTACGGAGCAAATCCGTATATCGAAGTCACCAAACCTCTCGTAGTTGTAACAGGGCCGGGAGGCGGAAGCGGCAAACTCGCAACCTGCCTTTCGCAGCTTTACCACGAATACAAACGCGGCACGAAGGTTCGCTATGCGAAGTTTGAGACATTCCCGATTTGGAACATTCCGCTCAAGCATCCGGTAAACATCGCATACGAGGCAGCGACGGCGGACCTCAAAGATGTTAACATGATCGACTCCTATCACCTTGAGGCATACGGAGAAATGGCGGTAAACTATAACCGTGACCTCGAAGTATTCCCGGTTGTAAAAAGAATCATTGAGAAAATTACAGGGGAGTCGGAGTATCAGTCGCCTACGGATATGGGGGTAAACCGCGTCGGATTTTGCATTACGGATGACGATGTGGTAAAAGAAGCCTCCATTCAGGAAATAATAAGAAGGTTTATGATCGCAAAGTGCGATTATAAGAAAGGTAAAATTACGGAGGATGCGCTCGAACGTTCGGAACTTCTGATGAAAGAAGTCGGAGCTTCTGAAGAGGACAGAAAGGTTGTAATCCCGGCAAGAGAATATGCTGAGGCAAAACGAAATCTTGACAAGAAGTACCTTAATGTGGTTGTTATGGCAATCGAAATGCCGGACGGAAGCATCGTTACGGGAAGAAGCAGCCGCAGAATGGTGGCTGCAGGAGCGGCTCTGCTGAACGCAGTTAAAAAGATTGCCGGAATACCGGATGACTTATATGTAATTGCGCCGAATGTATTTAACAGTATTCAGCAGCTCAAGGGTGAAATCCTTCATCACGACAGGACAAGCCTCAATGTCGAAGAAATCCTCACTGCATTGTCCATTTCAGCGGAAACAAACTCCTGTGCAGATAAAGCGGTTAAGATGCTCGAAAAGCTCAACGGATGCAGGGCGCACTGCACGGCAATCCTCAGCGAAAGAGACGAACAGACCCTCAGGAATATGGGTATCGATGTAACTTGCGACCCGGAATATCTGACAACAAATTTATATTTTGCTTAAGAATGCAAAACGCCGCCAAACGGGGAATTATTTTGTTTGGCGGCGTTTATCAAGTTCTTTTTGGTTTTGCTCTTTAATCTTGTCCCATTCGAGAAGTTTCTGAGAATATTCAACAAGCCTGCCCTTGTTGAAAGGGGACAGCCGCCTGAAATTATCAATCAGTAGCTGGCTGTTGTCTCCGTCGATTTGGGAATAGGTCATCTCACTCAAAAATTTGCTTAAATCAGGCTCGAAAAGCAAATCGATGCTAATCTTGTAAAACTGAGCAATAGCATACAGAGTATGTGCGTCGGGCGTGCGATTTCCCAGTTCATATTGTGCGTAAGATGAACGTGTAAGACCGATGTATTCGGCCATTTCGTTTTGGTTTACATCCTTGCTTGCTCTGAGAATTTTTAAGTTTTGCCCAAGGCGCTGCTGAGTAGAGAGTCCCATTTCAAAGTTCCTCCTTTTATTGAATACAATCTTTTCTAAACACACTTCATTTTCGTTCTCTACTAGTATAACTTCCTGACAATCTTAATTCTGACACAAAAACGAAAAAAAGAACAGTCCTAAAGCAATTTTTATGCAAATTTTTAGCGTATGTGTAAAGCACGAACAAAAAAACATAATAATTATCCGAAAAGGGTTTTCTTTTTGTTTTTTTGTGGTATAATTATGACATGGTTAAAGTTAATTTTTTAACAAAACATAAAATGAATTCAGATTCAAATATCACAAGGAGGCATTTTTAAATGAAAAAGATTGGTGTATTAGGAACAGGTACGATGGGTGCTGGAATTATTCAGGTTTTGGCACAGAACGGTTATGAAGTAGTAATGAGAGCAAGAAGAGAAACTTCCATCGAAAAGGGTCTTGCAACTGTTAAGAAGAACTTAGACAAAATGGTTGCTAAGGAAAGAATGACAGCTGACGAAGCTGCAGAAGTTTTCGGAAGAATCCACGGCTCTACAGATATCAATATTATCGCTGATGCTGACCTCGTAATCGAAGCAGCAACAGAAGATATGGAAGCAAAGAAAGCTCTGTTCGCAGAACTCGATAAGCTTTGCAAACCGGAAACAATTATCGCTACAAACACATCTTCCCTGTCCATTACTGAAATCGCAGCAGCAACAGGAAGACCGGACAAAGTTATCGGAATGCACTTCTTTAACCCGGTTCCTGCAATGAAGCTCGTTGAGATCATCAAGGGACTGACTACATCCGAAGAAACAAAGGAAACAATCCTTGCGTTAACAGAAAAATTAGGAAAGACTCCTGTAGAAGTTGCAGAAGCTCCGGGATTCGTTGTAAACAGAATCTTAATTCCTATGATTAACGAAGGTGTTGGAATCCTTGCTGACGGCGTTGCAGATGCTAAGGGCATCGACACAGCTATGAAGCTTGGTGCTAACCACCCGATGGGACCTCTGGAATTAGGCGACCTTATCGGACTTGATGTATGCCTTGCTATCATGGATGTACTTTATCACGAATACGGTGATCCGAAGTACAGAGCGCACGTTCTTCTCAGAAAGATGGTAAGAGCAGGCAAACTCGGAAGAAAGACAGGCGTAGGCTTCTACGACTACAGCAAATAAAAAATGATTTTTTCGGAGGGCTTCGGCCCTCTGTTTTTTTGCATAAAAAGAACTCCACAGTAAAGGGAGTTCTTCTAAACAAAATTAAAATCTCAGCGATAAGCAGGTAAGGCTTCCATCAATTAATCGGAACTCGTTGGTATCCATGAGGATTACAGGATAGCCGAGGTCTTCGATGATTTTCTGCGTTTTCGGATAGCCGGCAGGTACGAGCACCGTGCCGTTGATATTCAAACTGTTAACCGCATAAAGCTCGTCCGCATCAATCACGAAACGGTTAAAGTCCTTAAATGCTTCTTCTTTGTCCATCGTTTCCGTGACAAGCATATTGTTATTTTCGAGGTAAATGGCGAAATCCTTGAGGTGAAGCCCTTCTGTTACAGGAACTGTTGATGATGTGTAACCGAACTTTGTTACGATGTCATTGAACTGCTTTGCGCCTTCGGCATTGGTTCTGTCGGAAAGTCCTACATAGAAATGATCGCCGACTCTCATGACATCGCCGCCTTCCAAAGTGCCCGGTGCTTCAATATGAAAAATCTGTTCTTCATCGTAGAAGTTTCTGATTGTTTTAATAATTTCAAACTTTTCAGCGTTTCTTGAGTCCGTTGCAGGGTTTGTGATGATTGCACAGCGTTCCATAACAACCGCAGGATCCTCAACAAAGCAGGAATCCGGGAATCTTTCATCAGCCTCAAGGTCGGTTACTTCGAGTCCGAGACCTCTGAGCGTTCCCACATATTTATCGTGCTGCTTGACAGCTTTTTCGTAATCCGGGGTGCCTTCTCCGAACTGTGCAGTTGAAATACCGTTGATGAGTGCCTTACAAGGCTTTTTCGTAATTGCTTTTGTAAACATTGTATATATCCCTCCTCGAAAAGAATTTTGTTTGACATTTTATGTCCATAGCATATAATAAAATTAAAGATTTGTAAAACGCAAGTTTTTCATGTTTTCCATGACAAATACGCATATATGGAGGCTGTGAAATGAATTTCGGACAATATGAGGCATTTGTAAAGGCTGTCGAGGCGGGAACAATGACGCAGGCAGCAGAAGAACTGGGGTACAGTCAGTCCGGGCTTACGCGGGCACTGAGTTCCCTGGAAGAGGAATGGGGTGTGCGCCTTCTCATGAGAGGGCGTAACGGCGTGCAGCTTACCCCGGAGGGGGAAAGACTGCTTCCCGATATCCGGACGGTGCTTCACGACCAAAGAAGACTGGCAGAGCACATAGACGAAATCAACGGATTGCGAGACGGACTCATTCGGGTCGGGACCTTCAACAGCGTTTCGGCACAGTGGCTTCCGGGGATTATTAAGGAATTTCACGACAAACACCCGGGAATCCGTTTTGAACTCCTGCACGGAACGGACGCACAGATTGTCAGCTGGATTTCCGACGGGCGTGTCGATGTGGGCTTCGTTGCGTATCCGACCAAGCAGGAGCTTGAGGCGGACTTCCTGTATCGGGATCCGATTGTAAGTATTTTTGCGGAGGACGATCCGCTCGCATCGCTTCCGAAGTTCCCGATAACCATGCTGCCGGAACTGCCGTATATTGCGCTCAATGAGGGCGTCGAGGACGAAATTACCGCAATTTTGAATCAAAACAGAATTGAGCCCGACGCACGATTCATGGAGAGCGACGACCATGCCGTAATTGCTATGGTTGAGCAGGGGCTTGGGACGAGCCTCATGTCCATGATGATGCTCGAGGGATTTTCACGAAAGATAAAAGCGGTGCCGCTTGAGCCACCGGGATATCGAGATTTAGGAATTGCATGCCGCAGCCGTCAGCTTCTGTCAAGTGCCGCAGAAGCGTTCTACGAGTGTGCGCGCAAGTGGGTTTCCGGCTACAAAAAACTTGCTTTTTTCTTGTGAAAAGTATAAAATAAATTGATATGTTATTCTACTTTGTAATAATTCTATTTTGTTTAGCATTTCTTTAAATTCTATGAAAGGGGCAGCGAAATTCAGCGCTGCAAAAGGTGATATCCATGCCAAGAAAAACAGTAACGGAAGAAATTTCTGAAGAAAAGATAAAAACAGAGCCTGTAGCAGAGAGACAGCCGGAAGAGGCTGAAGCGTCTGAGAGCGTGGCGGAAGAACAGGCGGAGCATAAGGAGACGCCGAAGGAAGAACGACCTGAGGTTGAAGGTATTCTGGAAATTCAGGAAGAAAACAATTTCGGTTTTTTGAGATTCTCCAATTTTCTTACGAGCGAAAAGGACATTTATGTGTCACCGACACAGATTCGCAGATTCAACTTAAAAACGGGAGATAAGATAAGAGGAATTACGCGGCTTCCGAAAGAGGGAGAAAGATTCGGAGCACTGCTTTATGTGGTTACGGTTAACGGGGATGAGCCGGGGGTGGCAATCCGCAGACCGGATTTTGACGATTTGACGCCTGTTTTTCCTTATGAAAGAATTAGACTTGAGGACGGAAGCAGAGAGCTTTCGACCAGACTCATTGATTTGATTGCCCCAATCGGCAAAGGTCAGAGGGGTCTGTTTGTAGCACCGCCGAAAGCAGGCAAAACCGTTCTTTTGAAGAAGGTCGCACACGCAATCGAAAAGAATTATCCGGAAATCGAACTTATTGTGCTTTTGGTCGATGAAAGACCCGAAGAGGTTACGGATATGAAACGGTCGCTTACGAGGGGAGAAGTTATATACTCTACCTTCGACGAACTGCCTGCGCATCATGTAAAAGTTGCGGAAATGGTTCTTGCCAGAGCACAGCGCCTGGTTGAACACGGCAAAGATGTGGTAATATTATTAGATAGTATAACAAGACTTGCCAGAGCCTATAATATGGTGGTTCCGGCATCCGGAAGAACGCTCAGTGGCGGACTTGACCCGGGCGCACTTCACAGACCGAAGAAGTTTTTCGGTGCTGCAAGAAAGATGGAAGAGGGCGGCTCGGTAACGATCCTTGCCACAGCACTTGTGGAGACGGGTAGCCGTATGGACGATGTAATCTTTGAAGAATTCAAGGGTACCGGCAACATGGAACTTCATCTCGACCGCAGACTCAGCGAAAAACGTATCTTCCCTGCAATCAGCCTGAATAAATCCGGAACAAGAAGGGAAGATCTGCTGATGGATCAGGATGAGCTCGAAGCTGTTTGGGCGATGAGAAGAGCGATGTCGAACCGCGATTCTCAGGATGTGGCGAGTGAGATTATCGATAATCTGGCACACACGAAGACAAACAAAGATTTTGTTCAGGTAATTAAGAAAGTATTGATTGACGACTAATCGAAGACAGAGGGAAATTGAATGGATTTAAAAAAAATATTTTTGAAAGATGCTTGCCCCACATCCATAGGCGGTCAGGCAATAATGGAAGGGATTATGATGCGCGGGCCGAAGAGAACCGCCATCGCAATCAGACTGCCGGATGGCAGAATCCATATGAAGACGCAGCCGACTCCGCAGGGAAACAAGTGGGGCAGGATTCCGCTTATCCGAGGGGTTGTGAATTTTGTGGCGTCTTTGGTTTACGGTACGAAAGTGCTTATGTACTCTGCAGAGATACTGGAAAAGTATTATCCGGAAGACTATCAGAAAGATAAATTTGATATTTGGGTTGAAGAACATCTCGGCAAGGAGAAGGCTTGGAACTTCTTGATGGTTCTTTCCGTAATCCTTGCGCTCATAATGTCAATCGGCATATTCATGCTTTTGCCGACGGCAGTTGTGGGGTGGTGTGCGGCCCTGACCGATAACATTCTGATTTTGAACTTGATTGAAGGTGTTGTAAGAATCCTGATTTTTGTGCTGTATATTCTTCTAATTTCAAGAATGAAGGATATCAAGACCGTATTTCAATATCACGGTGCGGAGCACAAGACGATTCACTGCTTTGAAAACGGACTTGAACTCACTCCGGAAAATGCACAGACATTTTATACATTGCACCCGAGATGCGGAACGAGCTTCCTCATGTTCGTAATGGTGGTAGCGATACTGGTGCATGTTTTCATGGGCTGGCCGAATGTATGGCTGAGAATGCTCACCCGTATTTTGGTGCTCCCTGTGATTGCCGGAATTTCATATGAACTTTTGAAATGGGCGGGAAGAAGCAATAATATCGTTGTTGAAATTTTGAGCATGCCGGGACTTTATCTGCAGAAACTTACCACTGCAGAACCGGACTTGAAACAGCTTGAGGTTGCGATTGCATCGGTGAAGGCGGTTCTCAACGACGGTGATGACGTGCCGTATTTTGAAGGAATCTGCGATCTCGAAGGAAGGCTTGTGGAGGCGGACATTCCGGAAACACAGGAAGACCCTGCGGAGGAAGAAAAATGAGTTTAACGTTAAAAGAACTTATAAAAATCGGACAGACGCAGCTTGAAGAGGCAGGGGTTGCGGATGCAGCCATCGACGCCAAGGAACTGTACTGCTTTATGATGCGGTACGACAAAGTTGCACTTATGATGCACTGGCAGGATGTACTCCAGGATAATCAGTGTGAGATCTATTTCGATTTGGTGCAAAGAAGAGCGCAAAGGACACCGCTCCAGCACATAACCGGCGCGCAGGAATTTATGGGACTTTCGTTCAAAGTAAATGAAAACGTGCTGATCCCGAGGCAGGACACTGAGACCATGGTCGAGGATGCAATCGAGCTTGTTGCCAAAGGCACGCTTAGGCAAAATGCGTATTTAAAAGACAAAACGATGAAGCCGGCGGCGGAAATTCTTGATCTCTGTTGCGGAAGCGGAGCAATCGGAATTTCCCTTGCAAGCCGCCTTCCGAAGGCAAAGGTCACATGCTCGGATATCAGTGGTGAAGCACTTGAAATTGCAAGGAAGAATGCTTCACAGAACGGATGCAGAGTTAAATTTATACAGAGCAATCTTTTTGAATCAAAGGCTTTTGCGGGAACGTTGGGAAAGAAGAAGTTTGACCTTATAATCAGCAACCCGCCGTACATTGAAAGCAAGGAAATCGATGTGCTTGAACCGGAAGTCAGAGACCACGAACCCAGGCTTGCACTCGACGGAGGCGAAGACGGACTTGATTTTTACAGGATAATCGCAAGCGAGGCAGCAGCTCACTTAAAGAAAAACGGATGCCTGATGCTTGAAATCGGATATAATCAGAAAGATTCTGTCAAAGACATTCTCAGGCAGACCGGGGCGTATGACAAAATCATAGGACTTTCGGATTTGACAGGAAAAGACAGAATCGTTGTTGCATCACTGAAAACAGAAGAAAAGAAACGAGGGTAAAACAGATGAAAATTTTGCTTATTACAGGAAGTCCGCATAAGAACGGCACGACTGCGGTTCTTGCGGCGGAATTTATAAGAGGTGCGCATCAATCGGGGCATGACGTGATAAGATTCGACGCAGCGCACAAGGATGTGCACCCTTGCATTGCATGCGAGAGATGCCACAGTGCGGTTTCCGCATGCACTTTCCGTGATGACTTTGATGAGCTCAAAGATGAAATTATCGAGGCGGACGCAGTGGTTTTCCTGTCGCCGATTTACTATTATGGAATGACCGCACAGATAAAGACGGTAGTCGACAGATTTTATGCAATCGATTCTCAGATTCACAAAAACAAGAAGACTGCACTCATGCTTGCATTTGCGGATACTACGATGGAATCGGCACAGGGGGCGCTTGCAAGCTATTACGGAATGGTCGATTATTTGGAATGGGAAATCGTGGATGTGATTGCGGCAGGAAAGAGCCAGACGCCGGAAGACATTTTGAATACAGATTTTCCTAAGCAGGCATATGAACTCGGCAGAAAGATTCTCGGAGAAGTGAAGCCCGAGGAAGACGAAAAAACGGTAACGAGCCTGAACGATTTGGTGGCAAGGCTTGCAAACTTCTCGCAGTTTGCGGAAGAAGCCCTGAAAGAGACAGAAGAGAAGGATGTTTTTCTTGATTCCGCAGATTTTCTCGAATAGCAAAAAACATCTTGATTTTTCGGGCGCACTATGGTATAGTATAAGGGCTGTAATGGATTTACGGCAATACCCAAATATGCAAAGGCAGGCAGCCTAAGCAGGAAAGGAAGACGAACATGAAGGAAGGAATCCATCCTGATTATAAGGAATGTAAAGTAACTTGCGCATGTGGTAACACTTTTGTTACGAAGTCAACTAAAGAAGAATTAAGACTTGATGTTTGCTCAGCTTGTCATCCGTTCTTCACAGGTGCAGCTAAGATGATCAATCGTGGCGGCCGTGTTGAAAAGTTCAAGAACAAATACAAACTCGACTAATAATCAGACGAAAACTAAACCGAAATTTTATATTTCGGTTTTTTTATGATAGGAGAATGAAATGTTTGATAAACTGGATTTCATATTAGAAAAATACGAAGAACTTTCCATGAAGGTTTCCGACCCTGATGTAATTAACAATCAACCGGTTTGGCAGAAGCACATTAAGGAAATGGGCGAAATGGAACCAATCGTAAATAAGTACAGAGAATACAAAAAGGCAAAGGAAAACATAGCGGAGGCAAAAGAGATGCTTGAAATGGGCGACGAGGAACTTCGCGAGCTGGCAAAGATGGAAATTGCCGAGTATGAGGACGAAATCCCAAAGATGGAAGAGGAGCTGAAAATTCTCCTTCTCCCTAAGGATCCTAACGATGAGAAAAACGTTATTCTCGAAGTCAGAGCCGGAACAGGCGGAGATGAGGCGGCGCTTTTTGCACAGGATCTTCTCAGAATGTACCTTCGTTACGCAGAAAGACGCGGTTGGAAGGCTGAAATCATGGATTCGAATACCACAGATATCGGTGGAATCAAAGAGGCCAGCGTTCTTATCAAAGGTAAAGGTGCATATTCCAGATTGAAATATGAATCCGGCACGCATCGTGTACAGCGTGTACCGGATACGGAAAGTGCCGGCAGAGTTCATACTTCGGCGGCAACGGTAGCAGTTCTTCCTGAAGTGGATGATGTCGAGGTTGAAGTCAATCCGAATGATGTCAGAGTTGATGTATACCGCTCCTCCGGAAACGGTGGTCAGTGCGTTAATACCACGGACTCTGCGGTTCGACTTACGCATATTCCGACAGGTCTTGTGGTAACCTGCCAGGATGAAAAGTCCCAGATTAAGAATAAAGAAAAAGCTTTCAAAGTTTTGCGTTCCAGACTTTACGACATGAAACTGCGTGAGCAGAATGCGGAAATCTCCGAGCAGCGCCGCAGTCAGGTAGGCTCGGGAGACAGAAGCGAGAGAATCCGTACTTACAACTTCCCGCAGGGAAGAATTACGGATCACAGAATCGGAATGACGATTTATAAACTTGACAACTTCCTCGACGGTGATATCGACGAAATAATAGATGGACTGATTACAAGTGATCAGGCCGAAAAGATGAAAAATTTTTAATAATAAAGAAGACAACAGAAATGTTTACAAGAATTTTCGGGACAACAACTGAAGAAATAAAACAGGCGGCAGAGATTATTAAGGAAGGTGGACTTGTTGCCTTTCCTACGGAAACCGTTTACGGCCTCGGAGCGGATGCTCTGAATGCGGAAGCGGTGGGGAAGGTATATGCCGCGAAAGGCAGACCGTCTGATAATCCAATGATTGTGCATATATCGTCAAAAGACGATGTGCTAAAACTGACGCCGGAAATAACCGAGGATATGCAGGAACTCATGGACGAATTTTGGCCGGGGCCTCTTACCATGGTCGTTCCGGCACTCGGAATTATACCAAAGGTTACGACTGGCGGACTGGATACCGTCGGAATAAGAATGCCGAGTGAGCCTGCAGCGGCGGAACTCATAAGTGCAGCGGAAACCCCGATTGCGGCGCCCAGTGCGAATCTGTCGGGAAAACCGAGTCCGACAACTTATCAGCATGTCGTGGATGACCTTGACGGCAGAATTGACGGGATAATTGCCGGGGGAGAATGCAAAGCGGGAATCGAATCCACGGTTGTGGATATGACAGAGGAAACGCCGGTGATACTGCGACCGGGCGTGATAACGGCCGAGCAGCTTTCACAGCCACTTGGAAAGACTGTCGGTATTGACCCGGCATTGCTTGAAAAACCGGACATCTTTAACAACGGCGGACTTTTGCAGACCGACGCTTCGTTCAAGCCAAAGGCACCGGGAATGAAATACAAGCACTATGCCCCGAAAGCGGAAATGATAATTTTTCAGGGAGAACCGGAAAATATAAAACTTGCGATGGCCGAAGAAAAAATAAAAAGAAATTTTTTCGGTCAAAGAGTGGAAATAATCGTTTTTGATAATGAACATCCCGAAACTGCGGCGCACGAGTTTTTTGCAAGACTTCGTGAATGCGACAAGAAAAATGTCGATGTGATTTTGGCAGCGGCACTCAGAGAAGACGGGATCGGATTTGCGGTGATGAACAGAATGTTCAAATCTGCAGGATATAATATTAGGGAGGTTTAGCACATGAAAATTGCAGTTGCGTCCGATCATGGCGGATATCTACTTAAAGAAACAGTAAAGAAGCACTTGGAAGACAGGGGGATTGAAGTGCTGGACCTCGGAACACATTCGGAAGAATCCGTGGATTATCCGGTTTACGGGAAGCTTTGCGGGGAAACCGTGGCAAACGGGGAGGCAGACCTCGGAGTGGTCTGCTGCGGTACCGGAATCGGAATTTCTATTGCGGCGAACAAGGTAAAGGGAATTCGCTGCGGGCTCTGCACATCAGTTGAAATGGCGCATCTGACCAAACAGCACAACAATGCGAATATTTTGGCACTCGGAGGCAGAACGACTGCACCGGAACTTGCGCTTGCGATTGTTGACGAGTGGCTGGATACCGAATTTGAAGGGGGCAGACATCAGAGAAGAGTGGATATGCTCGACCGGATGTAGATTTTGATTCGTTAACAGTTAAAATTACATATATTTATAAGGAGAGAGACAATGGGAAAAGTATTGGTATTTGATCATCCGTTAATTCAGCATAAGGTTACGCTTATGAGAAAGACAGAAACAAACAACAAAGAGTTCAGAGAACTCGCAAAGGAAGTTGTTACCCTTATGGGATATGAAGCGACGAGAAATCTCCCGCTTATGGACGTTGAAATTGAAACACCGATTTGCAAAACAACACAGAAAATGCTCAAGGGTGAAGACATTGCAATCGTTCCGATTCTGAGAGCGGGTCTTGGATTCGTAGACGGAATGCTTGCGCTTTATCCGAACGCGAAGGTTGGTCACGTTGGCCTTTACAGAGATCCTGATACACATATGCCGGTGGAATATTACTGCAAGCTGCCAACCGATATCGAGAAGAGAACCATTTTTGTAGTTGACCCGATGCTTGCTACGGGCGGATCGGCAATCGATGCAATCAATTCCATCAAAGCACGCGGCGGCAAAGACATCATTTTCATGTGTCTTATCGCGGCACCGGAAGGAATTGAAGCACTTCAGAAAGCACACCCGGATGTTGACATCTATATTGCACAGCAGGACGAAAGACTGAACGAACATGCATACATCGTTCCGGGCCTCGGCGATGCCGGCGACAGATTATTCGGGACCAAGTAATTTACGGATTTATGGAGGAAAGCAATGAAATTTGATTTTATACCGGACAGCGTAAGTCATTTTGACAACGCTTACGATGTTTTGAAAGAAAGAGGATTTATCGAACAATCCACAAACGAAGAAGAAATTCGCAAACTGCTGCAGAACGAAAAAGTTAAGTTCTACATCGGTTTCGACCCGACGGCAGACTGTCTGCACGTAGGACATTTCATGCAGGTCATCATTATGATGTATATGCAGAAATACGGACATACTCCGGTCGTTCTGATCGGCGGCGGTACGGGAATGGTTGGAGACCCTTCCGGACGTACCGATATGCGTAAGGTTATGACGATCGAAACAATTGAAAATAACTGCAACCAATTCAAAAAGCTTTTTGACAGATTTTTGGACTTTGATGACGAGTGGGAATATGTAGGAAACGAAGGCGTTTACACGCCGGGACACCAGAATAAGGAACCGGAAGCGGGCAAGGCGGTTGCCGTAAACAACGCAAGATGGCTGCGCCCGCTGAACTACATCGATTTCCTCAGAGAAATCGGCACGCAGTTCAATATCAACACCATGCTTCGTGCAGAATGCTTCAAGCAGAGAATGGAACGCGAAGGCGGACTCACGATGTTCGAGCTGAACTATATGCTGATGCAGAGCTATGACTTCATGGTTATGGCGCGTGACTTCGACGTGAAAATCGAATTCGGCGGCAACGATCAGTGGTCCAACATCATCGGAGGCGTGGATTTAACTCGCAAAATGGCAGGAAAAGAAGTTTACGGGATGACTTTCTCTCTTTTGACGAATTCCGAAGGTCAGAAGATGGGTAAGACTGCGAAGGGCGCTTTATGGCTCAACGCAGAAAAGACAAGCCCGTACGAATTTTTCCAGTACTGGAGAAATGTTGCAGATGCTGATGTTAATAAATGCTTGAGAATGCTGACATTCCTTCCGATGGACGAGGTAAACAGACTTTCCGCTTTGGAAGGCGCTGAAATCAACCATGCGAAGGAAGTACTGGCTTACGAAGTTACGAAGCTGGTGCACGGCGAAGAAGAAGCGAAGAAAGCACTCGACGGTGCACGTGCGGCATTCGGCGGCGGCGGAGACATGGCGAATGTTCCGACCACCAAGATGCCTCGCGAGAAATTTGAGGGTGAAGGTGTCGGCATTGTTACACTGATTAAAGAGCTGGGTCTGGTGCCGAACACAAGCGAAGGCTTCAGAACCATCGAACAGGGCGGTCTGACTGTGGCAGGTGAAAAAGTCACCGACAGAAAGATGAATGTTACCTGCGATATGTTTGATACAGACGGAAAGCTTTTGATCCAAAAAGGTAAAAAGAAATTCCATATGGTAGAATTAGGATAGGGAAGGGGGACTTGAAATGAAACATATCAAGACTATCCAAACGCGCGACCTCGCGAAGAGCGTTGCAAACGGCGGCTGCGGCGAATGCCAGACTTCATGTCAGTCTGCTTGCAAGACTTCTTGCGGCGTAGCGAACCAGCCTTGTGAAAACAAGGAAAAATAAAATTGGGCGTAAGTCTGTCCGCCTGTACTTGTAGAAGGGTGCAGGCGGCATTTTTTTGGAGGAGACCATTGATACATCAATATAAATTAAACGGATACAATATCGTGCTGGATACCTATTCGGGATCGATTCATGTTGTGGATGACATCGCTTATGACATCATAGGCATGTACGAGAGCGCAGATGAACAGGAAATCTGCCGCAAAATGCTTGAAAAATACGGCGATTTGCCGGAAGTTACCGAGGAAGAAATCAAATCGTGCATTGACGATGTGAAAGAGCTCAAGGAAGCAGGAAAGCTTTTCGCGCCGGATATTTACGAGGGAATCTCAGGCGATTTTAAGAATAATTCACGGGACATTAAAGCACTCTGCCTGCATGTTGCGCATAGCTGCAATCTGAACTGCAGCTACTGCTTCGCAGGGCAGGGAAAATATCAAGGCGAAAGCGCTCTGATGCCGCTTGAAGTCGGCAAACGCGCGCTGGACTTTTTGGTGGAAAACTCAGGCTCGCATACGAATCTGGAAGTAGACTTCTTCGGCGGGGAGCCGCTGATGAACTGGGAAGTCGTGAAGGAGCTTGTGGCATACGGCAGAAGCATAGAAGAAGCGAATCATAAGAAGTTCCGCTTTACTCTCACCACAAACGGTGTAAATGTCGATGATGATGTCATCGAATTCTCGAACAAAGAAATGCAGAATGTTGTAATGAGCATTGACGGAAGACCCGAGGTGCACGACCGCTTCCGCGTGGACTATCAGGGTCGCGGAAGCTACGAAAAAATTATCCCGAAATTTCTTGAATTCGCGAAGCGCAGAGGCGAGCGCGATTACTATGTCAGAGGGACTTTCACGCATGCCAATACGGACTTTGTGAATGACATATTGCATTTAGCCGATTTGGGATTCACCAAGCTTTCGATGGAGCCGGTAGTCTGCGACCCGAAAAGCCCGTCCGCGCTGACGGAGGAGGATCTGCCGGTATTGTTTGCCGAATATGAAAGACTGGCGAAGGAAATGCTGGAGCGCCGCAAGGCAGGAAAGCCGATTACCTTCTATCACTATATGATCGACTTAAGACACGGACCGTGCATCTACAAACGGATTGCCGGCTGTGGCTCGGGTACGGAATACTTCGCGGTAACGCCGCAGGGCAAGCTTTATCCCTGCCATCAGTTTGTCGGCGATGAGAAGTACCTGATGGGAAACATTTGGGAGGGCATTAAAAACGAAGAGGTGCAGGAAAAATTCCGCAAATGCAATGTCTACTCGCGCCACGAATGTGACGACTGCTGGGCGAGACTATACTGCTCGGGTGGATGCGCGGCGAACGCTTACCATGCGGCAGGCGACATCAACGGCGTATACGAATACGGCTGCAAACTGTTCCGCAAGAGAATGGAATGTGCAATTATGATGAAGGTCGCTGAGCAGCTTAAAGTTGAAAGCTAAAAAAAAATAAAATCGGGCTTTGGAATTATAAAAAAAGCCTTGCATTTGCAAGGCTTTCGCTATATAATAATATGGCACGATTGTGCAGGCGGGCGCAGGATGGGAATCCGTCCGGGACCCGAAACTAATATATTTAGTATATCGAAAAAGATTTCAGGCATCCGCCCGAAATCCCAGTAGACAAAGCCGAAAAAGATTTTCTTCGTGCCCTGCGATGGCGCGAAATGTGTGGAAGACCGCATGGAAATCCCAGTAGGCGGAAAGGAAAGAAAATGAAATCATTCATCGCAAAACCTGCAGAGGTTGAACGTAAGTGGTACGTTATCGATGCAGAAGGCAAGACTCTCGGAAGACTTGCATCCGAGGTTGCTTCCATCCTTCGCGGAAAGAAGAAACCGATCTACACACCGCATGTTGACTGCGGCGACTATGTAATCGTTATCAACGCTGAAAAGGTTGAGGTTACAGGCAAGAAGAGAAAAGAAAAGATTTACAAGAGACACACAAGTTATCCGGGTGGACTTCGCGAAATCACATTCGAAAAACTTCAGGCTAAGAAGCCGGATGAAATCATCAGACACGCTGTAAAAGGCATGCTTCCTGATGGAAAGCTCGGCAGACAGATGTACAAGAAGTTAAAGGTTTATGCAGGCGCAGAGCATCCGCATACTGCACAGCAGCCGGAAACTTGGGAATTCGAAAGACAGGGAGGAATAGACAATGGCAAAGATTCAATATCAAGGAACAGGCAGAAGAAAAAGTTCAGTTGCTAGAGTTAGATTAATCCCTGGAACTGGAAAGATCACTGTTAACAAGAAAGATTTAGAAGATTATTTCGGAATGGAAATCGTTAAGAGAGAAGTTAAGAGACCTTTTGAAATCGCAGGCTGCGAAGGTAAGTTCGATGTTATCGCAACTGTACACGGCGGTGGATTCACAGGTCAGGCAGGTGCTTTAAGACACGGCATCGCAAGAGCTCTCTGCGCAGCTGATAAGGAAGCTTACAGAGCTCCGCTTAAGGCTGCAGGATTCTTAACAAGAGACCCAAGAATGAAAGAAAGAAAGAAATACGGACTCAAAAAAGCAAGAAGAGCAAGCCAGTTCTCAAAGCGTTAGTCCGCAGATTTTCGAAAACTTTCGAGAAAAAAAGTTCATACAAGACTTTTCAAGATGCTGTCCGCATGGACAGCATTCTTTTTTGCAAAAAGCAAATTGAACAAATGTTTTTTATATGGTATAATGTAGATACAGTTAAATAAAAAGCATAGAAAGGAAGACGAAGATGAGCGATTTCAGAGAAAACGAACAGGGCACACCGAATGCGAATGTAAAACCGATGACTTACGGACTTCGCATGAACAAAATGAACAAGCATATTTTTGTGTGGATCGGAGCCTTCTTATTCGGCGAACTTGGGGTTGACAGATTTATGAGAGGGCAGATAGGACTGGGCATTCTTAAGCTTGTAACAGTGGGAGGCCTCGGAATCTGGGCTTTTGTTGACTTTATCATTGCACTTATAAAAGTGTACGGTGGGGACTTTTCACAGAGCGAAGAAGTTATTTTCTACAATGGGAAATACGCAAAGTAACCCAGGGATTTAAGAAATGAGTTTATGCAGGCGTTTTACAAGAAACAGGGCGCCTGCTATTTTTATTGCATCAAGCGGTATGAACGGGAACACACAGGAAACCAGGCCGACCCATAAGGAGGTTTTCATCAGAATCACATACCAGATTGTTCCGAAAGCGTAGCATGCAAGCACGCCCAGTGCCATAAAGAAAGCAAGACGGAGAGTCGGGTGCTTGGCCGCCTTGGAAGTCACCGAAGAGCCGATTCCTGCAACGGCACTGCAAAGGATATAGCCCACAATGTAGCCTCCCGTAGGGCCGGCAAGCGTGCCAAGTCCTGCACCAAAACTTGCAAAAACGGGCACACCGACCGCCCCGATCAAAATGTAGATTATGAGGCTGAGGGCTCCGTATTTACTGCCGAGCAGGCCGCCCGCCAGAAGCACGCCCAGAATTGCGAGATTGATAGGCACTTGAGTGAATGGCAGAGGAATGGAAATCCATGAGCAGACCGCAACCACCGCAGCAAAAATGCCTGTTAGAACCAGTTTGTACAGATTTGAATTTTTTGTATTTGAGTAGTTTTGTGTATTTGTTTTCATTTGTGTTTAAACCTTTCGTATGCTGATTTCTCCCGATGTCAGCGTCTGCATCTGATGCGACATGCGGCCTTCAAGATATTCGACAACAAGTCCGCCGTTTTCGTCAATATCAATGGCGCGGGCTCTGATGCCGTCGTGCAGCCGCTCGCCCGGGCGGCCGATTTGGCGGGCAATTGCAGGATTGTAAATCAAAATCTGCTCCCCTAAGATGAAGGAGCGGTTTTTGTATTCACGCAGGATTTTGGACTGATCAAAGTTTGCAATCATTTCAAAGAACCGGTTGCAGAAAGATGCAATCAGTTTATTGCGCGTAAAGCTGCTTGTATCCTGCTCTAAGCAGGCGGCGATATCACGGATTTGCTCCGGAAGGTCGCAGGAGAAACAGTTGATACCGATGCCTACGATGATTTTTTGAATTCTTCCGCTCTCAAAATTACTCTCGGCTTCCGTCAGAATGCCCGCAAGTTTCCTGCCGTCAAGATAAATATCGTTGACCCATTTGATTTTCGGACGCAGACCCGCGACATCTTCGATTGCGCGGCATGCCGCAACGGCGGAAAGCGTTGTGACGAAGAGCGATTTGTCCAAGTCAAAATCCGGTTCAAAAGCAATGCTCATGTAAATACCTTTTTCCGCCGGCGAATAAAAACTCCTGCCGAGCCTGCCGCGTCCTGCAGTCTGCTCTGATGCGATGATGAGCTGCGGCGTTTTGCACGCCTCGATTTTTTTTGCATAATTGTTGGTGGAATCTATTTTATCAAAAACATGTATACTGCAAGGGTATTTAATCTCATCTGCCAAGACATCTTTGCTTATGATGTCGCGTTCAGCGGCAAGACGGTAACCCACACCCGCCTGACTTTCCACTTCAAACCCCTGCTCCTGCAGAGATTTGACAGCTTTCCATATTGCGTTTCTTGAGACTCCCAAGCGTGAGGCGATATCCTGCCCGGAGACAAAGCTGCCGTTTTTTTCGTGCAGGAGCGCAAGCAGAACGGTTTTCGTAGACATTGCATGTAATTCCTTTCTCTTTTTGTTCGACATCATTACACAAAATGTGACGAGAATAGTATATCTTAGACAAAACATGATGTCAACCGATATTTTTAGATGGGTGACAAACGCCAAAATGCCGTTAAAATCCATGTGTGAAGCTTGTTTTCACAAGGATTTCACTTTAATTCACATTGGATAGATGATATAATGGAGAAGGTCTTTTATTTGGGGCCGATTTTGTGATGTTTAAAAAAGGAAAGGAAAGAAATGTACAAAATACTTGCAATCGTTGTTTTAATTGGGTTTTCAGCATATTTTTCGGCATCGGAAACAGCATTTACTTCCGTTAACAGAATTCGAATCAAGAATCTTGCCAATGACGGAGATAAGAAGGCGAGAGCGGTTCAGGAACTTTCTGAACGCTATGATGATCTGCTTTCGACGATTTTGGTGGGTAATAATATTGTAAATATTGCAACCTCCGCAATCGCGACCGTGCTTTTCATGGAGATGTATCCGCTTTACGGGGCAACCATTTCGACCATTGTGGTTACCATCGTTGTACTGATTTTCGGAGAAATCTCGCCCAAGAGCTTGGCGAAGGAAAATCCCGAAAAGTTTGCCATGGCATCGGCGCCGCTCCTGAAACTGTTCATGCTGCTGTTTGCACCGGTGAATTGGCTGTTCAAGGGATGGAAGAAATTCCTTGCACTGATATTCCACACGGACGAAATCAAGCCGATTACGGAAGATGAGCTTTTGACGATTGTGGAAGAGGCGGAAACCGAAGGCGGAATTGACGAAGAGCAGAGTGAGCTGATTCAGAATGCAATTGAATTTAATGAGCTGGAAGCTTGGGATGTTCTTACGCCGAGAGTAGATATCAAAGCGGCGGAAATCGACGCTCCGCTTGAAGAAATAGAAGAACTTTTCCTTTCAACAGGATTTTCGCGTCTGCCGATCTATGAGGATGATCTGGACAGCATCGTGGGAGTGCTCAATCAGAAGGATTTCCACAATTACATAAAAGGCAAGAACACACCGGTTTCGGAGTATGTCAAGCCGGTCATCTTCGTTGCGGGTTCCATGAAGATTTCACAGCTGTTGAAAAGACTGCAGATGGGAAAAACCCATATCGCCATCATCGTTGACGAATACGGCGGAACTTCGGGTCTTGTGACAATGGAAGACATTATTGAGGAACTTGTCGGCGAAATCTACGATGAGCATGATGCAGTTGCACTTCAGGATATTGTTCAGCAGCAGGATGGATCATACCGCGTGCTTTGCGGAACGAACCTGGACAAAATGTTCGACTTCTTCGATGTGGAAGAAGAGGTGGATGCGACTACGGTAAACGGCTGGGTTGTGTTACAGCTTGACAATCTGCCGAAGGTGGGAGACAGCTTCGTATACGAGGCTGATTATAAGCGCTTTGAGGTTAAGGTTACGAAGGCTGATGCAAGAAAAGCTTTGGAAATAAACATGACGGTAACGGAGTTACCGCGTGATGAATAAAGAAAGGGGAATACCGAATGGGCTTAATGGAAAAAATCTTTGGTGACTTAAACACCAAGGAAGTAAAAAAATTGGAAAAAATCGCAGACAGTGTCATTGAACTTGAGGACAGCATGTCAGTGCTTACAGATGATGAACTGAGAGGTAAAACGGCAGAATTCAAAGAAAGGATTGCAAACGGCGAAACTTTGGATGACATCCTGCCGGAGGCTTTTGCGGTGTGCAGAGAGGCAGCGTGGAGAAGCGTCGGAATGAAGCACTTTAAAGTACAGATTATCGGTGGTATCGCGCTGCATCAAGGCAGAATCGCCGAAATGAAAACCGGTGAAGGTAAAACCCTGGTTGCTACACTTCCGGCATATCTGAATGCGTTGGAAGGGAAAGGCGTTCATGTCATCACAGTCAATGACTATCTGGCAAAGCGTGACGCGGAATGGATGGGAAAAATCTACACCTTCCTCGGCATGACGGTTGGCTGCGTAATTCACGGAATCAGTGACAGGACAAGAAAAGCGGCATACAGAGCCGACATTACTTACGGAACAAACAACGAATTCGGTTTCGATTATCTGCGTGACAACATGGTTATCTACGCTGACCAGCTTACGCAGCGGGATCTGAACTATGCGATTATCGACGAAGTTGACTCCATCTTAATCGATGAAGCAAGAACACCGCTCATCATTTCCGGACAGGGAGACGACTCCACCGACCTTTATCGCATCGCAAACAAGTTCGTGAACACTTTGCGCGAAGGCGAGGATGCGGATTATACGATTGAAGAAAAGGAAAAGAGAGTCAGCCTTACCGACGAAGGTGTTAACAAGGCGGAGAAATTCTTTGATATTGAAAACTTTGGTGATCCGGAAAACATGGAAATCAACCATCACGTTGTCGAAGCGTTGAAGGCAAAAGCGATTATGAAGAAAGACGTTGACTATATCGTTAAAGATGGTGAAATCGTTATCGTTGACGAATTTACAGGTCGTCTGATGTTCGGAAGAAGATACAGCAATGGTCTGCACCAGGCAATCGAAGCCAAAGAAGGCGTTTTGGTTCGTTCTGAATCAAAAACACTTGCGACAATTACGCTTCAGAACTATTTCAGAATGTATAACAAGCTTGCCGGTATGACGGGTACCGCGAAGACAGAAGAGGACGAATTCCGTGAAATCTACAACATGGATGTAGTTGTGATTCCGACGAATAAGCCGGTAATCAGAGAAGACCTTGACGATGCGATTTTTGCAAAGGAACCTGCAAAGTTCCATGCAATCGCGGACAGAATTGCGGAAGCGCATGCAACCGGACAGCCGGTGCTTGTCGGTACGATTTCGATTGAAAATTCCGAAAGAATCAGTGATATGCTGAAGAAGCGCGGCGTTAAGCATAATGTTCTCAACGCAAAGCAGCACGAGAAGGAAGCGGAAATCGTTGCGGAAGCAGGTCGTCTGGGCGCGGTAACCATCGCAACCAACATGGCAGGTCGTGGTACCGATATTATCCTCGGCGGCAACCCGGAATTTGAAGCAAAACGAGAAATGAAGAATCAGGGGTACACAGAGGAGCAGATTTCCTTTGCGACGAGCTTTGTGACAAGCGATGACGAGGAACTTTTAAACGCAAGAAAGGCTTTCGGCGAGCTGCTTGAGAAATTCAAGGCGGAAAGAGCAGAAGAACAGCAGAAGGTAAGAGAGCTCGGCGGTCTTTGCATCATCGGTACGGAAAGACACGAATCCAGACGTATTGACAATCAGCTCAGAGGTCGTTCCGGTCGTCAGGGAGACCCGGGTCAGACGCAGTTCTTCATATCGCTGGAGGACGATTTGATGCGCCTCTTCGGCGGAGAGAGAATTCAGGGCGTTATGAATAAATTCGGAATGCAGGAAGAAGCTTTGGCTGCCGGAATGCTTTCCAAGACAATAGAGAGCGCACAGAAGAAGGTAGAAAGCCGCAACTTTGAAATTCGTAAATATGTTCTTCAGTATGACAATGTTATGAATAAGCAGAGAGAGGTTATTTACGACCAGCGCCGCAAGGTTCTTTTCGGAGACGACATCAAGTCCTACATCACGGAAATGATGGAAGACCTTATTCACAGCATCGTAGTTCCGATTACCGTAGGCAGTAAGTTTGCGGAAGAATGGGATTTTGATCTGATGAATAAGAACCTGAAGAGACTCACCGACAGATTCACAGGCATGAAGTATGATGAGGCGGGTATTCAGCAGCTCACCCCGGATAAGCTGGAGGAAGATGTCGTTGCGGAATTCAACAGACTCTACGATGAGAAAGAGGCGGAAATCGGTGCTCCTCAGATGAGAGAAGTCGAAAAGATGATTTTGCTCCGTGTTGTAGACAACCGCTGGATGGATCACATCGATGCAATGGACGATTTGAAGCAGGGTATCGGTCTTCGTTCCCTCGGCCATATCGACCCGGCAATTGCATACTCAAACGAAGGCTTCGACATGTTCGAAGAAATGATCGGCGACATCAAAGAAGAAACCGTAAGATACTGCTTCGGCGTTACGGTGAATACAAGAACGCAGCGTAAGCAGGTTATCTCCGGAGGACAGAACCGAAAGGAAGATTTCGAAGACTCTGAAATGAATGTGAGAAGAGGTCCGTCCGTAGGATCCGGCTCCGGACAGATGCCGCAGGCAGCTCCAAAGCCTGAGGACGCGCGCAAACCGGAAACTTTCAGAAGAGAACAGCCGAAGATTGGAAGAAACGACCCGTGTCCGTGCGGAAGCGGCAAGAAGTATAAAAACTGCTGCATGAATAAGGATTTGGAACAGTAAGCGAGGCGAAAAATGATGAAGACGCTGACTGATTATATGGCGATGCCGTATCGCATGGAAATTGTAGAGGATAAGGACGAGGGCGGCTTTGTAATCTCTTATCCGGATTTACCCGGATGCATTACTTGTGGTGAGACCGTGGAAAGCGCAGTGAAAAATGCGGAAGATGCAAAAAAAGCATGGATCGAAGCGGCAATCGATGAAGGTGTGACGATTCACGAGCCTGACAGCTTGGAGGATTATTCGGGGCAGTTTAAATTGAGGATACCTCGAAGTTTGCACAGAGCTCTGGCAGAACATTCGCAGAGGGAAGGAATCAGCATGAATCAGTATTGCGTATATCTTCTTTCAAGAAATGATGCTATTCTTTCAAAGTAAAAATGCAAAATAAAAAGCTCATTTTAAGGAAGAGGATTTGATTCCCTTCGCCTTAATCGGAGTTTTTTAATTAGCCGTTCTTTGTTTTGCTATGTCTCAGAACTTGCTTTTCTAAGATTTAGAATTGTAGCGGTTGACAAAGCGACATTACTCGTGTATTGTAAAAGCAAGTTAAAGTCAATTTACGCGAACGCGAATATGGAGGGGAATAGGATGAGAGATAAGAGAGGTCGAGGAAAATGTGCGCTGCTTTTGGCGGCGGTGATGATTGCAGCATTGCTTTTTTGCGGATGTGCAGAGGAGAAAGAGCCGGAAACGGCATTAACGCCACAGCAAGAGGCGGAAAATTGGGTAAAGACAAATTATGAAGACTTTTATGACATTCGGAATTTGGAGAGTACGCTTCTCAGTGAGGACGAGGTGGACGGAGAACTGCAGTATACAGTCGCAATTCAATGCGAAATGAAGAACAAATTTGAGAGCGTTGAGGATATCCCGTTTGTCAAGGGTATACGGGATGAAATCAAAGATATGGAGCTGAGCGAAACACAGAGAAGCACCATCGAGGATTACATCAAGGAGATTGGTGAGGACGCAGATTTTGGCAATTACAGTGAATTTTCGGTTGATCTCGTAATCAAAGAAGCCAAGGACGATTCTTCCAAGCCGCATCAGATATATTTCTGCAATGATGGCGAAGAACTTGAACCAATCGACTCGCTTAAACTTGACGAAGAGGCTTTGTACCGCGACGGGAAAAACGCGGTAAAACAGATTTTGAATCTTTCATAAGACAAGGGAAGGGCAGCCTGCATATCAATTGCAGACTGCCTTTTATATGCTATTTTTCCCGAATCGTGAAGAGTGACCAGACTGTGAAAGGCAGTGCAGATTTTGCAAAAAGAAAAAGCGTAAATCCGTTTGGACTTACGCTTTCGCTACATAATTTTTATTTTTTGCGTCGCTTTGCAGCGGCTTTCTGCGCCTTTGCAACTTCTTGCCTGTGAAGAATCTGCTGCTCGCGGAGCTCCTGCTCCGTTTCGGTAATATCATCAATATAGATGTGCGGATTCATGCGCCGCGCAAGCTCCATTGCGCCCTTACAATCGGAAGGCTTCATCGTGAAAGTCCGTGTTACCACGTCCTTGCCGATATGAAGCATGACATTCGGTCTTGCACGCTTGTAATCCGGGTGCAGGGTCGTTATTTCATCCCATGCCCAATAGTTGTGCTTGATGCAGACTTTGAACAGATTGTATTTAATATCTACCCCTTCTTCCGAGATAATGTGTTCCCTTTCAAAGAAGCAGGCGAGCATTACCATTAACGCAAGCGGAATATAAATGTACTGACCTGCGGCATATTCTCTGTAAAGCAGGTATGCGGCAATGATAAAGATTGTAATCGTCAGCCAAAGCTCACGCTGTTTAATGATTCCGTGGTATTTCATAGCAAAATCTTCCTTTAAATTCTATCGAATATTATTTAATGTCTTTCGCTTTGCCGGCACTTCTGAGTTCTGCAAGAGCGGCGAGTGCCTTTTCGTGAGCTTCCTTCGGGGCACCTGCAACGGAGCCCTTGACAAGCTTGCCGAAGATATTGGTTCTCGATCCGTCAGCATAGAGAATGTTGGAGCCGAAGGAGACGGTAACGATTGCGAAAATCGGGTTGATTAAGTTCATGAAGGTGAACGGCAGGTAGGATAATGTCGGAACACCTAAAATGTTTGAGTGGTAAGCACCGCAGGATGACCACGGAACCAGTGGTGACCAGAGTGTACCGCCGTCTTCCAGTGTTCTGGAAAGCATGTTTCTTGCAAGACCCATTTCGTCAAATTTGTCTTTATACATACTTGCAGGAATAATCAGTCCGAGGTACTGGTCGCACATTGTCGTAATACAGAATACGGATGTAAGGATTGTAACGACGATGAGCTGGAACGGTGTACAAACCTTCTTGATTAAACCGCCGAGCAGGGATTCTACAGCACCAATTGTCTGGAGAATTCCGCCGAAAGCAACGGCTACGATTACGAGGTTGTTTGTCCAAAGCATGCTGTCCATACCACCTTTGTTAAGGAGTGTATCGCAAAGCTCATTTCCGGTTTCCGCACTGTAGCCGTAATGCATCATGGTGATGCAGTCGGAGAAGCTCGCACCCTGGAAAATAACCGCAAAGATACATCCGATAATCGAAACCAGAATTACGCCTGCCAGTGCCGGCATTTTGATAAGCGCAACAACTACGATTGCAACCAGAGGAAGCAGGAGTACAGGGCTCATATAGTCATAATGGTCGATGATTGCTTGAGATAAGCCGTTTGCAAGTTCAGGATCATACTGAGCACTGCCCTGAAGCGAAATAATAGAATAAATAATGATTGCAATTACAAGGCTTGGGAATGTAGTTGTTATCATTGCTCGTACATGGTCGAAAAGACCGGTCTGAGCGGAACCTGCGGCGAGGTTCGTGGAGTCGGAAAGCGGGGAGAATTTGTCTCCGCAGCAAGCACCGGAAAGAATCATGCCGGCAACGAGCGCAGGGTTGAGACCCATTGTCGTACCGATTGCCATGAACGCAATACCGAGTGTTGCAGTTACCGTCCAAGCAGAACCGATTGCAATACCTACAGCAGCGCATAAGATACATGCAAGCGGAAGGAAAAGCTTCGGGCTGATTAATTGCAGACCATAGTATACAACGGCAGGAATTGTACCTGTCCATTCAAAAGAACCGATCAGACATCCTACGCAGAGAATGATGATGATTGCTTCCAGTGACTGGCTGACAGCGTTGAGGCCGCCTGCCAGCATATCTGCATAGGAATAACCGCAGAGTTTGCCGACAAGCATTGCCACGCAGCAAGCAAGAAGTACCGGAATGTGAGGATCCTGTCCCCAACCGAAAACATAGTTTGAAATCATGATAGCGAGCAGGAATACAATCGGAATCAAAGCTTCGATTTTATTCGGCATGCGCGCGGTTTTTACTGTTTGTTCGTTCATTGTAAAAATATCCTCCTTGACTTAGATTTCCTCGATGTCTTCCAGCCTGTCCCGAATCGGTTTTGAAGGATCCAAAGGTGTGAGCTTAAATCCTGTCACGGCATAAAGTGCCGAGATGAGGGGGTTTAAGTAGGCCATGAAGCAAAACGGGAAATAAACGAATGCACTGACGCCTAAGACGGAGTAATACAAAGCACCGCAGGTCGACCAAGGAACAATGCCGGATGTCAAAGTTCCGGCGTCTTCCAGAAGCCGAGACAGGTTTTCCGGTGCAAGGTTCAGCTTTTTGTAGGTTTCTTTGAACATTTGTCCGGGGATTACGATGGACATATACTGGTCGGCAGCTAAAAAATTCATGCCGATGCAGAAAAATATGTTTGCGATCATGATGGAAGCTCTGGTTCTGCAGCTCAGAAGGATCGTCTCGATGAAAACATCCAGACAGCCGATGCACTTAATCGCACCGCCAAATGCCAGTGCGCAGATAACCAAAGAAATTGTATACATCATGGACTGCATTCCGCCTCTGTTCAGAAGCTTGTCCACCGAATCACTGCCCGACGTGAGCTCAAAACCATAAAGCATTTGCTGCATAATATCTCCGAGACTGTTTCCCTGTACCATGGCGAAGATAACGCCAATCGCTGTTCCGACTGCCATGCCCGGAATTGCCGGGACATGCAGAATCATAATCAAGATAATGGAAAGCGGCGCAAGCAGAATCCAAGGTGTAATATGGAAGTTTGCCTGCAGTACATCGCAGATCATCTGAATTTGGCTGTCATCAACATTGCTGCCGCTGTAGCCTGCGCCGATAACGGCAAAACAGCCGACTGCGAGAACAAAACTCGGGATTGTGCTCCACAACATGTGTCTCACATGCGTAAAAAGATTTGTGCCTGTAATTCCGGCAGCTAGATTCGTGCTGTCCGAAAGTGGTGATAGTTTATCGCCGAACTGTGCGCCTGTAATGATTGCACCCGCGGCAATCGGAAAAGGTATTCCAAGTCCTGCTGCAACGCCCATCGCCGACACTCCGATTGTACCGGCGGTAGTCCACGCTGAGCCTGTTGAAATTGAAATAACTGCGCATAGAATCGGCAAAGCCGCCAAAAAGATGCCGGGCGTGAATAATTTCAAACCGTAGTAAATAAGTCCGGGAACAACGCCTCCCGACATCCAGACCCCCATGAGACAGCCTACAAGCATGATGATAAAATTCGCCTGCATTGCCGCCGCATTGCTTTCAATCATTGCATTTTCAATGTCGCTCCACGAATAGCCGAGAACGAAAATTCCGATGAAAGCAGTAATTCCGATGCAGATAATCAGCGGAATCTGAGGGTCGGCACCCAAGATAATTACGCTTGGGAGCATAATCAATATTAAGCTTACAAAGGGAACAAGGGAAAGCCACAACGGGGGCTTCCGCTTTACTTTTGAATGCAAGGTAATCTCCTTCCCTAGTCAGTGACTGCTCATTTATAAAGCAAAAAGCGTGCCACCGACTATTGTGATGATTTTATGTTGGATTCTTGTTGAAATTTCAAAGGGTGCGATAATGATGAGAACACCAGGCAGGGTGCCGGGCGAAGTTTTTTTCATAGGTCAGTGAAAAAAACTTCACTATCGAAAATGAAAAAAACTTCACAAACTATCAGCGCTGAATCTTATACTCTGCAATCTTATTCCAAAGCTGCCGTTTCGTGATATCCAGAAGTTTCGCGGCGGCGGCAACATTGCCGCCCGTTACCGCCAGTGCATTTTCGATGTGTTCCTTCTCAAAAATGCCTCTGGCGGTACGCAGGGGCAGCACTTCGCGCTGCCCCTGCGCCGTGCCGGCGGACGCCGGCACGGACGGGCTTTTTGCAAAGCCGCGGCTGCGAAGGATGCCGTCGTCGCTCAAGGCAACCATGCGTTCAAGCAAGTTTTTCAGCTCACGGATATTTCCGGGATAATCATATTGATACAAGAAATCCAAAGTCAGAGGCTCAATATCGAGAATCTTCTTTTTTTGTTCTTTTTCAATTTTGCGGATAAAAAATTCAATCATGTCCGGCAGGTCTTCCTTACGCCTGCGAAGAGGCGGAACGGTGACCGTCATGGTGTTGATGCGGTATAAAAGGTCTTCGCGGAACAGTCCGCGCGCGATTTCCTCCTCAAGGTCTTTGTTGGTCGCGGAAATCAGTCGAATGTCAAGAGCAATCGGCTTGTTGCTGCCGACCCTTTCAATCGTTCGGTTTTCAAGGACGCGAAGAAGTTTTCCCTGCAAGCTCAGCGGAATGTCTCCGATTTCATCTAGGAAAAGCGTGCCGTGGTCGGCAGCTTCAAACCTGCCAATCCGCTTTTCGTTTGCGCCTGTAAAAGCACCTTTTTCGTGCCCGAAAAGCTCGGATTCCAAAGTACCTTCACCGAAAACCTGACAGTTTACCGGGATAAAATGCCGGGCCTTTCGGGAACTCAGATCATGGATATACTTTGCGGCAACTTCTTTGCCGACGCCGGATTCGCCCAGAAGCAGAACGTTGATGTCGGAGTCTGCAATCTGGCGGCAGGTTTCGAGAAGATCCCGGTACGCAGGGCTCTTGCTCTTTAAGAAAATGTCGCTGTCCGGGCTGTTTTGCTCGGTCAGGATTTTGTTCTCTTTTTCAAGCATTTTTATTTTCGCGAGCCTGTCCACATCCGCCAAAAGAGCCTCCGGCTCACTGTTTTTGATGGAGTAGCCGCAAGCCCCGTATTTCATCGCCTCGACTGCGCTTTCGATAGAGCCGAAGGCAGTGATTATCATAATGTCAATGTCCTCGTACTCGGACTTCACCGCTTTTACCAGCTCAAGCCCGTCCATATCGGGCATTTTCAAATCCGTCATAATCAGATTGATTTCGTTGCTTTCGAGGAGATTGAGAGCCTCACGCGCGCCCGAAGCCGTAATCACATCATAACCGTTTCGCTTCAGCAAATATGAAAAGACTCTCTGATATTCAATTTCGTCATCAACAACCAAAATTTTGTAATTCTTCTTTTCCATTTCATTTCTCCTCATTTTTTTCATCCGGAAGCAGGACGGTGAATGTCGTGCCTTCTGCAGGCGTGCTTTTTACCGAAATTTGTCCGCCGACCTTTTCTACTTCCGTGCTGACGATGTAAAGTCCAAGTCCCGTGCCGGTATCTTTTGTTGTGAAGAATGGATCGAAAACCCTTTCCAGCTGGTTTTCATCCATACCCGGACCGTTGTCCGAAAATATCATTTGTATCAAATTATTCTTCTCAAGGCGGGTTACGCTGATTTCAATTTTTCCGCTGGTTTGTCCGCTTTCCGCTATCGCCTCTGCTGCATTGTTGATGAGATTAAAGGCGAGGATTTTAACGGTCTCTTCTCTGGTGCGGATGGAAAAATCCTGTGGGCAGGACAGTGCAATTTCAATCTTTTCTGCATCGAGCTTTTTTCGTTCAAGGCTTAAAATGCTCTGCAGGAGCTTTTCAAGATTGAAGAATGCGGAAGTGTCGTTACTCAGCCGCGAAAAGCGGAGAAGATTCTCAATGAGCGAATCAATTCGTCCGACGGAATCCTTGATAACATCCAGCGAATGCTGCGCCATGTCGTCTGCGGCGTAATCCTGCAAAATATAGGAATAATTTTTTATCAGGCCGAGCGGATTTCGGATTTCGTGCGCCAGTCCGGCAGAAAGCTGACCGACCGCAGCCATTTTGTTTTCCTGACGGAGCTTCCTCTCGGCAAGATTGCTTTCGGTACAGTCCTCAATCCGAATCAGCCGTGTTCCTTTTTCAGGGTTCAGCACACGGACGGAAATCGCATACTCCCGATGCCTGTAGGCGTAGTAAGGCGCATTCGGGTCGGCAGAATAGAGCCGGTATAAATCACCCAAAATCTCGACAGAGCCGATGCCGCAGCCTAAGAAGGAAGCCCGTTCGTCGCCGAGGAGCCGTTTTCCGAAGGCGTTGCACTGCGTAATAATGTCATCGCCGCTGATTACCGCGATTAAAGCATCTATATTGTCGATGATCGTCTGCAGATTCTTCTTTTCAATGCGGAGTTCCAACGTTTTTTTCTCGATTCTGCGGTTGAGAACCGATTCCCAGAACATCAGAAGCTCGACAATCGCAACGCAGACGATGATAATCCACTCGGCCCACCTTACGCTGGCGGAGTTTGTAACCATGCTGGCAGAAGAGCCGAGCCAAAGTTTTTGCGAACTGTCAAAGGCACCGTCTTTTTTGAGCTGGAGCAAAGTTTTGTTCAGAATATTGTAAAGCTTCGTATTGTATACGCTTACCGCAAGGGCAACATCTTCGCTGCAAATCTTATCGCCAATGTGACGCAGGGAATTTTCCATGCCGAGCTGCTGTGCATAATAATTAATTGTAAGCTCTGTCCCGGCAACTGCGTCAACTTTGCCTTCCGCAAGCATGGTAAGCCCGGTTTTCATACTTGGCACATAGACGAAATTCGTCGTCTGTCCCTTCGGCATTGCGTCGGTCAGTGCTTTTTCCAAAAACTCATCCTTGAGCACGGCAATTTTTTTCGTATTTAAGTCCCTGATATAATTAATTTTTTTGTTTTCATACAATGTCACGAGAATGTTATCGAGCTTATAAACCGGCTGTGTCGAGACATAACTGCTGCTGCCTTTTGCAGCGGAAAAAAGCTCCGTAATATCGATTTGCTCTTCGCGCAGAGCCTGCGGCTCATCGCCTGCCTCGACCACTTTTTCATAAATCGGTACATTGAGCTCTTGCGATATAATATCAATGTAGTCGATGGTAAGTCCTTCGTCGTCACCTGTTTGTTCGTTCTTAGAAGTAAAAGGCGCGTTTTCAGCAACAATGCCGTAAGTCAGTGATTTCTTTTCCTTGAGAAACTGCTGCTCTTCACGGGTGAGCGGCTGCGAGTAAGCCAGATATTCGTTAAAAGAAATGCTGTACTTCATTTGAATGATAAGACTGGCACTGACCAAAATCAGCACGACAGCAAACAAAAGCTTGGCAAAACCCTTCAGCATGACAGCATTTTCCTCCTTATCCTTCTTATACTTCGTCAATAGGTTATTATATCGTTTTCGACGCAAAAAGACAAGAGAAGGCGGCAAGGGAGCTTGACTTTTAAAACAAAATGCGATATGATTATTCATACAAATCATACTCAAACGGATATTAAACGAATATTAAAGGACGGAGGAAACAAATTTATTATGAAAACACATGACAATAAATACGCATGGATGGTAAAAATCGGAGAAAAGGGACAGTTTGTGATTCCGAAAGAAGCCAGGGAGCTGTTTGAACTCGCGCCGGGAGACGAAATCATCGTACTCGGCGATCCGGAAAGGGGAATTGCAATTCTTCCGAAGCGGATGCAGGGCGAATTGATTTCCCGTATTTTTTCCGAAATGAACGAAAAGGAAGAAGGAAAAGAAAATGAGTAAAATTGTATTTTTCTGCATTCCGGCGCAGGGACACACGAACCCGACGCTTGGCGTGGTCAGAGAGCTGGTATCCAGAGGGCACGAAGTCTATTACTATTCTTATAATATGCTCCGCGAGAGAATTGAAGAGGCAGGTGCAAAGTTCGTCGCCTGTGACGAGTACGACATGGAGCAGAAGCTCAGCTCCGCAGATGGAGAAAGAATCGGAAAGGATATGGCTTTTTCCATTAAAGTTTTGGTAGACACAACTCTCGCCTTGGATGAGAAAATTAAAGAAGATATGGAACTGCTGAAGCCGGACTGCATTGTTGCAGATTCCATGGCAGTATGGGGCAAGGCTGCAGCACTTAAATACGGAATTCCGTTCGTTTCTTCCACGACGACATTTGCCTTTAACAAAGAATCTGCGAAAATTATGAAGCATGGCGGCACGGGATTTTTTGAGCTCCTTCGCGCGCTTCCGAAGATGAGGCGTGATGTGAAGCGTCTGCAGGAAAAAGGGTACCCAATCAAGAACTTTCTTGACATCATAGCGAATAATGAGAATACCGAGACAATTGTTTATACATCCCCCGAATTTCAGCCTTGCGCGGAAACTTTTTCAGATAAATACAGCTTCGTGGGTCCGTCAATCAGGCCATGCACACAGGAAATTGAAAAAACGAAAGAAAATCTCATATATATTTCAATGGGGACGGTCAACAACGACATGATGCCGCTGTACGGGAGATTTATCGAGGCATTTGCAGACACACCGTATCAGATGATTCTCTCTGCAGGCGATGTGGTGAGGCTTTCGGACTTCGGACAGCTTCCGGCGAACATTTCCGTCTACCGCAGGGTCGACCAGATTGCAGTTCTCAGCAAAGCCGATGTCTTCTTCTCCCATTGCGGAATGAACAGCGTAAGCGAAAGTCTGTACTTCGGCGTGCCGATTGCCATGCTTCCGCAGACTTCGGAGCAGCTTGGCGTGGCGAGAAGAACGGCCGAGCTGGGTGCAGGAATTTTGCTCGAAAACACTGAGGCGCAGACGATAAGGCATGCCGCCGAAAAGCTGATGGCTGAGCCGTCATACAAGAAAAATACAGAGAAGATTTCAGAAGGTTTTCATAGATGCGGAGGTGCATCCGCCGCAGCCGATAAAATTCTGAAGGTCTGCGGCGGCAAAACACAGAAAGAGAAATAAAATGAAGAAAATCGACAAGACATTTACGGAAGCAGTTACAAGCTGGTTTCGTGAAAATAAACGCCAGCTCCCGTGGAGGGAGGACAGACAGCCTTATCATATCTGGGTTTCGGAGATTATGCTCCAGCAGACGCGTGTATGCGCTGTGCGGGAATATTACCGCAGATGGATGGAAGTGCTGCCGACGGTGCAGGACTTGGCAGAAACGGACGAGGAAAGTCTTTTAAAGCTCTGGCAGGGCCTTGGCTACTATAACCGCGTGCGGAATATGCAAAAAGCAGCGAAACAAATCCTAAAGGCACATAACGGCGAGTTCCCAAGAAACTATGCGGATATTTTGACCTTACCCGGAATCGGGGAATATACGGCGGGCGCGATTGCTTCAAACTGCTTCGATGAGCCAATTCCTGCGGTGGACGGGAATGTGCTGCGCGTTTTGAGTCGCCTGACAGAAGATGAGTCTGACATTACGAAGCAAAGCACCAAGAAAAAATACGCAGAAATGCTGCGCGAGATTTACCCTGACCAAAACTGCGGCGACTTCACGCAGGGCCTGATGGAAATCGGCGCAATTGTCTGCGTGCCGAACGGAGTACCGAAATGCGATGTCTGCCCGGTGCGGGCTTACTGCGGTGCCTGCGAGCACGGTACGATGGGTAGTTATCCAGTCAAAGCAAAGAAAAAAGAAAGAAAAATCATAGAAATGACCGTTTTCCTTTTGGAATGTGAGGGCGGAAGAGCGGTGCAGAAGCGAAAAGAGAAAGGCGTTCTGCACGGGCTTTACCAGTATCCGAATGTGGCAGAGAAGCTTACGGCTGACGAGGCACTGGCACTGGCCGCGGACTGGGGATGCAGCCCTGCAGGACTGAGCCGAAGCAGTGAATACAAGCACATCTTTTCGCATGTGGAGTGGCACATGACCGGATACTATATCCCATGCGGCAGGCAGGGAAAAGGCGCGGACGGCGACTTCCTCTGGGCGGATGAAAGCAAGATGGAAAAGGAAATTCCGCTGCCGTCGGCATTCCTGTATTTTTGAGAGCACGCACGGTCGCGACAGCCGATAAAAACTTGCAAATTATGTAAAAAGACAATATAATATAGGCATATATAGCTTTTGGAGGGTGTTGCATTTATGAAGAAATACATGCCGTCACTTTTGATGCTCGCGATTTTTGAGGCGATTGCGATCAGTCTTTGGCTGACTAAAGATAATATCTTTTATCTGTTTAACTTCAGCTACATAGGGGCGTCGATTGCGCTGGGTACTGCGCTCATTTCAGAAAAAAAGACCTATGCGCGTCATGTCGTGCAGTTCCTTGTGGGAAGTTACATGCTCGTGTATTTGGGGATTATCTGCGGTGAAAATATGCAGATTGAAGGGTTTTGGTACTATCTTTTCCTCGGTGTGTTCGAAGCAGCGACAATTCATTATGCGGTTGCCAAAATATTCGGACCGCTTGTGTTCGGACGCGGCTGGTGCGGATACGCTTGCTGGACGGCAATGGTGCTTGACCTGCTGCCGTTTAAGCAGCCGGAAGGAGAGCGAAAGCAAAGACTCGGACTCTTTCGTTATTTGCTCTTCGCGTTATCGCTTGTCTTTGCAGCATCACTTTTCTTGTTTGGCGCGGAGAATAAAGAGCGGATTATGTGGTATGCTTTTTTGATAGGAAATGCTGTCTATTACGCTGCGGGAATTGCGCTCGCCTTTGCATTTAAGGATAACAGGGCGTTTTGCAAATACCTTTGTCCGATTACCGTTTTTTTGAAACCGGCGAGCAGTCTTTCACTGATGCGTATCAAGGCGGATGCGAAAAAATGTGTTTCGTGCGGAAAGTGCCGCAGGGTATGCCCGATGAATGTGGAGCCGGACGTTCCATTTAAGGAACGACAGAATCGCACGGAGTGTATCCTATGTCTTGCGTGTGTGCAGAACTGTCCGACCAAGGCACTGGAACTTGGGATGAAAAGAAAAGAACAATAAGGATTAATTTTGCAAGGAGGGAAAAATGGAGATACTTACCATTGATGCTGAACTTCATGCAGACCTTGAAGGACTTTTGCTTGATGAGGGTTCACGACAAGCAGATTTATGGGGGATAAACTTTCTCACCGATGAAGATGAAATGGAAGAGTTCGTGGAGTTTGACTCGCTCATTAACATAAGACCGAAGCAGAATAACCGGTCGCGCTATGTCGAGGATGAAAGTGTAAGAAATAAAATTTTAGAGGTTGTTGAAAAATGGATAGAACTGTAGAAAATTACCAGCATAGAGATCTTGCGGCCGGAAGATGGCGGACGATGACACTTTCCGAGCAGCTTGCCAACATAGGAAGTGAGTTCGGCAGAGCAGCAAAACGGAAAGAAAAAGGCGATAGGGAGAAGGAAATGAAGGCATTCGAGAGAGGTCTTGAACTCCTTGACTTGTCAATTCAGGACGCTCCTACTAAGAAAGCCGAGCATCCGGGTGTGTTTAGGGAGCTGCTTCGGCTGAGAGAGGTCATGTGCGATTATTTTGTCGGAGAGAATGAGTATAAAACCGACAGAGCGTTTATTGAGAGATATTTTTATGATTTCGCAGTATGCGCGAGGAGATAAGTACAGTAAGAGGCGTGCCATGGCACACCCCTGTTATTTTGTTATCTTATATTTTAAATCTATCAATGGAAATGTCGGCGAATTCGATTGTACCAGTCAAGAAAAGTAGACACAAAAAATATTTTTTCTTGCGGAGGTCAGCAGGCAGCTCAGAACGGATGAATCCTGCCTGTGACAATCATAAAAAGCGCGATTACGGCAAGCAAAGCCAAAGCGATTGCAATGACTGCTTCATAAGGACGTTCGAAGACCGGGCGTCCTTTTTCTTTTTTGCCAAGCGCAAAGACGATGATTCCCGGGGCATAGAGGATGCAGGCGATGAAGGTCAGCTCAAGTCCCGACGAATACAGCATCCAGATGCCGTACAGCGTTCCCACGAACGCAAAGAAGCGAGCCGCGCCGAGGGAGCCGCCTCTGCCGCCGCTGTTTGAAAAACCTTCGCCGCGGGCCGCAACCTTCATATAGTACAAGGCACTGAGAAAATACGGAATCATGATCATCGTCGTGCTGAACGTGTAGAAAACCTGATAGGTGGATGCGCTGAAGTAGATGACAATCAGGAAAAGCTGCACGAGGCCGTTCGTAAGGTAAAGGGAAAAGGACGGCGAGCCGTTTTCGTTTGCGCGCGTGAAGGCATGCATGAATACGCCCTGCTTGGCTGCGGAATACGGGCAGTCGGCGGCAAGAATTGTCCAGCCGAGAAGCGCACCCGCAAGCGACAGGATGACACCGATGTTTACGAGTGCGGCGCCCCATGGGCCAACGACCGCTTCCAAAATTCCCGCCATCTGCGGATTCTTCAGTGCGGCGAGTTCTTCCGTCGTGAGAACGCCCATGCTCAGAACCGCAACGAGCACATAGATGATGAAGATACCCAGAAAGCCCGTCAGCGAGGCTTTGCCGACATCGGAGGAACGCTTGGCGCGCGCGGAAAGAACCACAGCACCTTCAACTCCGATGAAAGACCAGACCGTGGCCGAGGTAGTCGCTTTGATTTGGTCGGCGATGGCGGGAGTGCCTGCGATTTCGCTGCCCCAGAAATTATTCATAAAAACTTTCGGGTCAAAAGCTCCGATGAAGATAATCGCAATCACAAAGACCAGAAGCGGAATCAGCTTGGCGATGGTCGTAATTACATTCAGAGCGGCGGCTTCCTGTACGCCGCGGAGTATCAGCCAGTTCAAAAGCCAGATGATGACGGAGGCGCAGATGATGGCAAGCAGGTTGTTGCCGTCGCCGAAAATCGGAAAGAAATGCCCGAGTGCGCCGAAGAGCAGCGTTGTGTAGGAAACATTGCAAAGCAGCGCACTGAGCCAATAGCCCCACGCCGAGTTAAAGCCGACGAATTCACCGAAGCCTTCCTTTGCGTAGCTGTAAATGCCGTTGGTAAGGTCGGGGCGGACTTTGTTCAGCCCGAAGAAGCACATCATCAGACAGAACATGCCCACGCCGCAGATTGCCCAGCCGACAAGCACGCTGCCCGTGTGAGCGCCGAGGGCCGCCATGTCGCCTGCGGTTGTAAAAATTCCGCCGCCGATGGTCGAGCCGATAATCATGGCGGTCAGTTTGGTGAAAGACAGGGACTGATCGCTGCCCTGCGAAGTTGAGAGATTTGATTTATTCATGATTTTTCCTCCTAAAAGAAAGCAAAGCACGAACAGTTTTGCTTTTTTTCTTTTTGTGTATTGACAAAATTGTATGAATGTACTATTGTATTAAATAGATAATACAATTCTGTTTTCGGTCAATATGCCATATGTGATATAGTATGAACCGAAGATTGGAAATTTATGAGTGAAGAGGGAGGTAGGCTCATGGACAAAAATTTGCAGGAGAATATGCCGATTTACATGCAGATTATGAACAACGTCAGAGAGGCAATTGCCTCGGGGGAACTGGCGCCGGGCGAGCGCGTGGCATCTGTGAGGGAGCTTGCAGGGGAATTTGAAGTGAATCCCAACACGATGCAGCGAGCGCTGAATGAACTGGAAAGAGAAGGGCTTTTGGTTTCGGAGCGAACAAGCGGCAGGTTCGTTACGAAGGACGCCGCGCTGATAGGGGAGCTCAAGAAGAGAATGGCCTCGGAGGCGGCGGACAAATTTCGAAGAGAGATGGCAGTGCTCGGCTACAGCGAGCAGGAAATGATGGATTTTTTTCTGAAGAGGTGTGAGTCCGCACCGGAGAAACAAATGGCGTATGAAAGGATTGGATGATTATGGCAAGTGAATTGAAACTGGTTAGCAAACCGATAGTCGAGATAAAAAATCTGACGAAAGAGTTTGACTTCGTGCGCGCGCTGGATGATGTCAGTCTGGAAATTCCGGAAGGACATATCATCGGTCTGCTCGGACCGAACGGCAGCGGCAAGACGACGCTGCTCAAAATTCTGGCGGGCATGTATGCGGAGTACCGCGGTGAAGTTCTCATTGACGGAGTGAAGCCGGGCGCGGAAACGAAGGCGCATGTGGCCTATCTGCCTGACCGGAGCGGAATCCCGGCGGACATGGAGGTCAGCGACATCGTGAAGATTTACAGGACTTTCTTTGACGATTTCGACGAAGAAAAGTGCAAAAGGCTTTTGGAAACTTTTGATATAAAAATGCAGCAGGCGTCGAAGGAAATGTCCAAGGGTATGATTGACAAGCTGCAGATCTGCCTCGTAATGTCGCGGAACGCAAGGCTTTATCTTCTCGATGAGCCGATTGGCGGCGTGGATGTCGAGGCGAGGGATCATATTTTGGATTTAATCATTGAGAATTTCAATCCGAAGGGGACGATGCTCATCGTGACGCATCTGGTACGGGACATCGAAAGGCTTTTCGACTCGGTCATCGTTTTGAAGAGGGGAAAGGTAGAAAAGTTTACGGATTCCGACCGCTTGCGGAGCGAGTACGGCATGTCGCTGGAAGGGGCTTTAAAGGAGATTTTTAGAGATGATGAGACAGGGAACTTGGAAAATCATTAAACTGAATATGTGGCTTGCAAGGGAGGAAGTGCCGGCAACGGTTGTGATGATGCTTCTGGCGGCGGTATCGCTCTTTTGTATCAGCGGGATGCTCCTGCTTTGCTTACTTGGATTTATCTGCATGGTCATCGGATTTTACTTTTTGGAAAGGACGATGTATAAGATCTTTGGGGAAAACCGATACGGAAACTCCGCTATTCTCGTGAACATGCTGCCCGTTGACGAAAAGACGCTTCGAGGGGGCGGATACCTTGTGGCAGCAGGCGTGGTTCTGATATGTGTTTTGAGCCTGCCGCTCGGTTTTTTCGGAGGTTACTTCAGCTTGACACGCTATCATGCCGCCGATGCCATCCCAAGCTTTCTTCGCTGGCTCTATTGCGGCAGCAATACGGGCATCTCGGACGGGGCAGTTTATGCGATGCTTCCTTTGGAGCTTATTTTTGTGATACTGCTCACGCTCTGCATTACAACAGGATACGAGCGTGTGCTTGTAAATGCGTGCCGAAAGAACGACGGCAGCCTGCCGGAGCGCAGTGCTATTCGCTCCGACATTCCATGGCTGTTTTTCCTGGGAGGAGTCCTGCTTCCGCGCTTGGCATTTTTAGCGGGAGACCGGGTGCCGCCGCTGCTCGTTCTGCTTGTAAAGATTCTCATTGTGGGAACAGCAGCTTACTTCTTAATGAAACACATGCCGGAGCTGACTGCGACGAAGGTGAAGACTCGCAGAACATGGGAGTTTGAGGCAAAGGAGGGAAATAAGGCGAAGGCATATGAAAGGCTTGTAGGCGGCAAAGGAACAATGGTGGATTGGAAGTCGGTTATCTGCAATGTTCCGGTGATTTGCGTTTTTATCAGAAACGCAGGTATAAGCAGCAGTCTGACAATTGTTTTTTTGGCTGCGTTGTTTTCTACTTTTGGAACGGTGGTGCAGTCATGGAATACGGCGATTCTGCTCGACGAAAATGCTCCGTTTTACTACAGCCTGCCGGTTCGCACGGAAGATATCGTGAAGGTACACATGAAAAGCGGATTCAAGTGCATGGCACCTCTTCCGCTGCTTTGCCTCGCACTGATACCGGTGACTGCCGTGTTTGAAGAGGGGCGCGAAAAGATTGTGGCTGTGATGACGGAGCTGATAGGAACGGTTGACGGCGGCCTTGAAACGGCGATTCTTTTCCTGATCTGGGTGCTGATTATTACGGTGCTTATGCTTACCTTCAGCGGATGGGGGCTCTTCAACAGCGCTTTTTCGGGAAGGTGGCGCGATCCTTTGACCCATAAGACAAGCCGCTTGGCGGGAGGTCTGTGCCTTTCGCTTGAAACAATCGTGCACATGCTGCTTCTTGTATTCATACTGCCGTTTAAAATCATAAATCCGATTGCGGGAAGCCTGCTGATTCTGACCGTTTGTGCGGCGGAATGCGTCTTTGTATATAGACTCTGCATATCGGAGCTTAGAGATATGTACAGCGCATGAAGCGAAAGGGGGAATGAAAATGAAGGGTTTTGGAAAATGTCTGAAGATGGATTTGCAGAGTGTTGGGGGTGAAGTTTCGGCGGCTTACATGACGCTGCTTCTCTTCACGCTTTTCGGGGCAAATCCACTGCTGGTTCCCAGCAGGATTTATATGGCGGATTATTCTTTCGCCATACCCGCGGCCGTGATTATTTTCTACTGCTTCTTCCGGATATTTAAAAGACTTCTTTATATTGCCATGTTCACAGACGGGGCGATTTTATACCGAACACTTCCGATTTCTGAGAAGAGTGCCGCAATCTCAAAAATCACCGCGGCAGGGGGAACCCTCACGATACTGCAATATATTCTGCTTGCCATGCAATGGTATGTGCTGCATCGCAGATTGACGGAATTTTCAAGCCACGAATTTCAAACGCGGACATCGAATGAGTACAATGCTTTCATGGATGCGATGGGAGGTACAATCTTGAAAACGGTGGCCTCATCCTTTGCACTTGCAGCCTTGATATTCGCGGCGATAGCGGTCTATCAAACTGCAAGGAATAAATCCGGCGGCGGAAAGTTTCTGGCGGTTCTTGCAATTGCAGGCGTGAGCTTCGCCGCAGCAGGGGTAACCGAAGTGATTACCAATGTGTTTGACCTCGGCGCGGGGGCGTCCGGTGCGATTGAAGCAGTGATACGGACGGCAATCGCAATCGTTTGCTTGAAAATAGTTATAAAGCGGGTGCAGGCAGGTGCAAATTGATGCACCTGCCTGCTTGCGTGGAATTAGCGTTTTATGTTTGCAGCTAAATGTCTGGGATTTTCTGGATTCACTCGATTTTTACATTTTTTTGCCCATTTTGACCCATTTAATGTAACGAATTCGCCTTTTGGAGTGATTTTACCGCTTATTTCGTCTATTATTTTCATCCTTCTGCTCTTTGAGATTGGGTGGGCGAAGAGTCCAGACACTATATGTAGTAGCTATCTTTGCCCACATACTATATGCTGGAAGCCTCAAAAGAGCGTCTTACATTTTTGCCTCTCAAAACGGTATTTTTATGTAACTTTGGGCTGCACGGGCAGCTCGTGCTTGTTGGCCTCAACTTGAAGTTCCGGGACTGCCTTAACTTTCGTTCCCTTGCAGAAAACAAAGATTGGCAAACGGGTACCAAGGTATTACAATAAATCCAATAGCATAATTTTGTTTTTGCAGAGGAAAAGATGGCGGATTTTGAAGCGGTTGTAAAGAAAAAAGGTTGCAAAATTATAAAGACATTGAGCCGTAAGGCGGAAAGCGGCGTATATGTTGCAGAGTCTGCACAGTACGGCAGTTTTGTGATGCGAATTTATACGGATAGACCTGCCGCATACGACTTGCTTCACAAGTGCGCTTGCGAAGGCATTCCGGAGGTCTATGAGTGCGGATTCGATGAAAAAAATCGGTGTTTCTTCGTGTGCGAAGAATTCATCGACGGGATTTCGCTTCAGGAAATGCTGGATGGCGGAGAGGTGATGCAGGTCCGCAGAGCCACGCAGATTGTCAAGGAGATTTGCAAAATTCTTTGCAGCCTGCATGACAACGGGCTGATACACCGGAATGTCAAACCGGAGCATGTTATACTTACAGCGGAGAACAGGGAACCGCCATATATGCGGCACCGGAGCAGTTCGGACTGACGCGTTCGGATACGAGGACCGATATCTATGCAGTGGGAATTCTGTATAACATGCTGCTTACCGGTCAGCACCCGGCAGTGGTACGTTTTAAAAAGGGCACAGCAGGATGGGTAATCTCAAAATGCACGGAGATGAATCCTGAGGACAGATATCAAAACATGACCGAAATGATGCTCGCACTGCCAAGTGAGAGGGAAAAAACCAAAAAAACAAAGAAGATGGGGGCAATTATAGCTGCGATAGCTGTCCTTGCCGGATGTACAACCGCTGCGCTGCACTTCCAACAGTCACCTGTGGTGGCACTTGATGATGTGCAAAACGTTGAAACGAACTATTTAATCTGTGCGCAGACCGATAAGGAAAATTTTGAAGTTCTGGAAACAGGCTTCGATGATGTTATCAATTGGGAGAAGCCAACACTTTTTTTCCTTGCCGAACATGAGGCAAGAACATTTTACTTTCTCAGTAAAGATGCCGGAGAAGAACTGACTTTGCCTTTGCTCGACTTCGATATGCAGCCCACGGGAGAATACGCCGGCTTAAAAGCAGAAAAAAAGAGGATGCGAATGTTTCGGGAGTAAATTATTCCGCGCGGCAGGTTAAAGTGCCAAAAGCTTATGAAGGTGCGGAGCGCATGGGTTTTTCCATTGACGGAGAAGAAGCCGCATATAGTGTGAACGGAGAAGACAAGAAACCCAAATGCATGTGGCTGCTTGATGAAACCTTTGAAGATTCAAACTTTGAAGTGGGATATGATAAACAAATCATCCCTTGCGCGGGTAATCCTGCGGGAGAAAAGTACAGCAATAAAGAAATGCTTTTGGAGGAGGCCGGAGATATCGGAGATCCACATGAATCCTATTTACATAAAACCATAAATATGTCGCTTGAACCGGATGCCGAAGAAAATGCAATTTATCTGGTGCATACCGAAGATACAACGGTAAATGATGAATCTTATGACCTGCATGCGTACGACTATGATGGAGGCGGTTTGGGTACGGAAGGAAGAAACGGGGGCATCTTCAGACAGAGACTCGGTTCTGTATATAAGTACGAAGATGTAGGCACAACGGTTGTAGGCGGAATAACGATGCAAGTTACGAAAGTGATGCTTAAGGAATATTATGGACATGATGATATACAGACAGAGTTTTTCCTGACAAGCAACCGAGGGTCAAGGGAAGAAGGCTGCGCAAGAATCGTGCTCGGAATGGGGATGAATATCATCATCAAAGGAGATGCAGCAGGAGCAGATGATTTTGAAATCACAGAAACTCTCTACATCCTAGAGAAAGCACTCGGATTTGAGGCGACGGGGAAACCCCTTGAATTTACGGAAACAGAGGATGGATATACTGCATTTTATCCGCAGGCATGTGCTTTTGTCACAAAACGAGGTCAAGGCAGAGAAATCCCGCTTGCCATGCAGATTGGGGATGGGCTTGAAGTTGCGTCTGTAACCGACATCCAAGGCAATCCGATTGCATATGCGGCAGCAAACGGTACATACTATATACTTCTTGATGAGACCGGAAAGGAAATATACGACGATGTGGAAATCCTGCAAAGAGGCTGGCATCACGGAACGTCCGGGACGCGTGTCGGTGATTCGGCTGTAAGGCATGCGATTTCCGTACAAGAGTTTTTTGATGTGGACGCAGCAGATTACATGAGCGAGGCCGAAATGCCGAAAGCAGGTGGAGGCAATGCAGGAGAATTCCGCGAATTTTTGGATGGAAACAACCCCGACGGAAGGAAATACAAGGTTCGCAAAGGAGCTGAATATAAAGTTTATAACTTGTTCTTTGATGAGACAAAAGACACGATGCAAAACGCAATTGTTTTTACCCTTAGTAAGAGGTAGAAAGCAGTAATAATATTTTGTGTCCTTAAAAGTGCGATGCAGATACGTTTTTATGTCCTTAAAAATGTTGACGGTGGCATAAAAAACGGATATACTAAGAATATGGATTGAAAAAGGACAGGAGAGATGTGATGCAATGAATCGACATGCAATCAAACGATTAGAGCAATGGAAGGATTCAAAAGGACGAAAACCGATGATTATTCGGGGAGCCAGACAGGTTGGAAAAACATGGCTGATGAAAGAATTCGGAAGGACGCGGTTTGCGAAGACTGCATATGTCAATTTTGACAATAACGACAGAGCGAAAGCAATCTTTGAAATGGATTTTGATATTGAGCGCATGATTTTGGCGCTCAGTGCAGAAACCGGAGTTGAGATACAGGCAGAGGACACGCTTTTGATTTTCGACGAGGTTCAGGAAGCACCGAAGGCCTTGACCTCCCTCAAATATTTTTATGAGAATGCTCCGCAGTATTGCATTGTTGCAGCGGGTTCGCTTCTCGGCGTTGCCATTCACCATGGGACTTCGTTTCCGGTAGGAAAAGTGGACTTTATGGATTTGTATCCGCTGAGTTATACGGAATTTTTGGAGGCTTTGGGCGAGGAACGATTCGCAAAGCTGCTTTCTGCCGGAGACACGGAAATGATGAGGGTCTTCAAATCTAAGTTTATCGAGCGTCTGAAAGAATACTATTTCGTCGGCGGGATGCCCGAGGCAGTGCTGACCTTTATAGAAAAAAAGAATTATCAAAGTGTGCGGGAAATTCAGAAAAATCTTCTGAATTACTATCAGCAGGACTTTTCAAAACACGCGCAGACCAATCTGATTCCGAGACTGAATCTGGTTTGGAATTCTATTCCGGGTCAGCTTGCAAAAGAAAACCGAAAATATATTTACGGTCAGGTCAGGGAAGGCGCACGTGCCAAAGACTTCGAGCTTGCAATTCAGTGGCTGCTTGACTGCGGACTGATTCACAAAGTTCACAGGGTTTCCAAGCCGCAGCTTCCGCTGAAGGCATATATGGAGCTTGACACATTCAAAATGTTTTTGCTGGATGTGGGGCTTCTGGCAGCGATGGGAGACTTGAGCGAAAAGGTGATTTTAGAGGGCAGCCGGATTTTCACGGAGTTTAAAGGAGCGCTTACGGAGCAGTATGTTTTGCAGCAGCTTGTATCGGAGCTGGGTGTGACGGCATATTACTATTCGACGCCAAACTCAAGAGGCGAAATTGACTTCCTGCTTCAGGGAGATACGAGTGTGATTCCGCTTGAGGTGAAGGCCGAAGAAAACCTGAAAGCAAGGAGCCTGCGCGCTTTTTGCGAAAAATATAACCCGCGTTTTGCGGTGCGAAGCTCGATGTCGGACTTTCGCGAGCAGGACTGGATGACGAATGTACCGCTTTATGATTTGCTGTACCTTGCAAATTACCTGAGCGAGTGAGAACGCCGTAAAAACGGCTTGCAAATACAGAATTTAAGAAAAGGAGTGAGACGATGATACAGCTTGATGGTATCAAAACAGCGATTCCGAAACTTCGTGAAACGCTGATTGAAGTCGGTGACTCTCTTTGACCTGGCAAAGGTAAGAGGAGAACTGGAAAGAACAAACAGGGAGATTGAACAGCCGGATTTTTGGGATAAGCTTGAATATGCCCAGAAAGTGATGAAGGAAAAGAAATCCATGGAGCAGACTGTGGAGAATTACGAAAAACTGGAAAAGGCTCTCGATGACATGGAAGAAATGATTGAGATTAGCGAAATGGAGGAAGAGGCCGGAGCGGATGCGGAAAGTCTGGCGGAAACCGCAGAGAGCATCAAGGCGGACTTTGAGTCTGTGCAGGAGGAACTGGAAGAACTCAGGCTTAAAACGCTTTTGACGGGAAAATACGACCACTGCGGAGCCATCCTTTCCATTCATGCGGGAACCGGCGGTGTGGACGCGATGGACTGGGCTTCCATGCTGCTCAGAATGTATACAAGATGGTGCGACAAGAAGGGCTACACCGTAAAAATGCTGGATTTGCAGGATGATACGGAAGCTGGAATCAAGAGCGCAACCCTGCTTGTGGAGGGCGAAAATGCCTACGGCTATCTGAAAAACGAGAAAGGTGTGCACAGGCTTGTCAGAATCTCTCCGTTTAATGCGGCGGGAAAGCGGCAGACCTCTTTTGCGATGCTCGAAGTCACACCGGAAATTGACGATGAAATTACGGTTGAGATTGACCCGGAAGATTTGCGGATTGACACCTACCGAAGCAGCGGCGCGGGCGGGCAGCATGTCAACAAGACGGACTCGGCGATTCGTATTACGCACCTGCCGACAAACATCGTTGTAACCTGCCAGAATGAACGAAGCCAGCACCAGAACAAAGAAATGGCGATGAAGATTTTGACGGCGCGGCTGACCGAGCTTGCAGAGCAGGAGCACAAAGAAAACCTCAAAGAACTCAAAGGCGACTATTCGATGGGTACCTGGGGCGCGCAGATCCGCTCCTATGTTTTCCAGCCGTATACGATGGTAAAAGACCACCGAACGGGCGCAGAAACGGCGAATGTGAACGCGGTCATGGACGGCGACATCGACTACTTTATAAATGAAAAGCTGAAATGGAAGGAAAGTGAATAAATGGATATTATCGCAAAATTGGCAGCAGAGTTTAAAATCAAGACGGCTCAGGTAGAGCACACTGTAGAACTCATCGACGAAGGAAACACCATCCCGTTTATCGCCAGATACAGAAAGGAAGTTACGGGCGGCCTCAGCGACGTTGTGCTTCGTGATCTCGACGAAAGACTGAAATACTTGAGAAACCTCGAGGAAAGAAAAGAAGAGGTTATCCGCCTGATTGACGAGCAGGGGAAGCTCACGGACGAGCTCAAAGCAGAAATCGAAAAAGCCGAGGTTCTTCAGAGAGTCGAAGACCTTTACAAGCCTTTTAAGCAAAAGAAGGCAACGCGCGCTTCCAAGGCAAAGGAAAAGGGCCTGGAACCTTTGGCAATGATTGTTTTCGCACAGCTTAAAACCGATGGAACGCCGGAAGAGGCGGCAGAACCTTTTATCGACCCGGAAAAGGAAGTGAACACGGCTGCCGAGGCGCTTGCGGGAGCGTGCGACATTATCGCGGAAATGATTGCTGACGACCCGGAAATCACCAAGGATGTGAGAGAAAAAACCTTTGCTTCGGCGACGGTTTTGACAGAAGCTGTAGATCCTGAGGAAAAAACCGTTTACGAGATGTACTACGACCATGCGGATGCTCTCGCGAAGATCCCGAACCACAGAGTGCTTGCAATCAACAGAGGCGAAAAAGAAAAGAAACTGAAAGTAAAGATTTCCGTGGACGCAGAGACCATGAATGAGGTAATCGGAAAATCCGTTTTGAAGAACGAAAAGTCGATTTTCTATGGGCTGATGACGGACACGATTGCGGACGCATACAAGAGACTCATGGCACCTTCCATCGAGCGTGAGATGCGAAACCTTCTGACGGAGAGAGCAGAGGCGGAGGCTGTAAAGATTTTTGCGAAGAACACCGAAAATCTCCTGATGACACCTCCTGTCCGCGGCAAAAAAATCATCGCAATCGACCCGGGCTATCGTACGGGCTGCAAGGTTGCGGTGCTTGACGAAACAGGAAAACTCAAGGCATACACGACGATTTACCCGACAGAGCCGAAGAATGACATCGCAGGAACTGAAGCGGTGCTGAAGAAAATCATCGACAAATTCCACACGGATATTATCGTAATCGGAAACGGAACGGCTTCGAGAGAAACCGAGGAAGTCGTTGCAAACTTTTTGAAGAAAAATGAATATGACATTCAATATACAATTGTAAACGAGGCGGGGGCTTCCGTTTACTCCGCATCGAAACTTGCGACGGAGGAATACCCGGATCTCGACGTAACGACCAGAGGCGCAATGTCGCTGGGCAGAAGACTGCAGGACCCGCTTGCGGAGCTTGTAAAAATCGACCCGAAGAGCATCGGCGTGGGTCAGTATCAGCATGACATCAACCAGAAGTTTTTGGAAGGCGCACTGACAAACGTCGTCGAGGACTGCGTAAACAGAGTCGGTGTTGACTTGAACACGGCTTCCCCGTCCCTGCTTTCGTACATCGCGGGCGTGAACATGGGAATCGCCAAGAACATCGTAAAATACAGAGAGGAAAACGGCAAGTTCTCCGACCGAAAGCAGCTCATGAAAGTCCCGAAACTCGGCGAAAAAGCATTTAACCAGTGCGCGGGCTTCATGCGTATTTCGGACGGAACGAATCCGCTTGACGCGACTTCCGTTCATCCGGAGTCCTATGCCGCAGCGCAGGCGATGATGGAAAAACTCGGCGTCGAGCCTGAGGCAATCCGCGCAGGCGGCGACAAAGACATGGAAAAGAAGATTAAGAAGGCTTACCCGGCACAGTCGCTTGCAAAGAGCATGAGTGCAATGGCAGATGATATCGGAATCGGTGAAATGACGCTTGCCGACATCATCGAGGAAATGAAAAAACCTGCAAGAGACCCGCGTGAGGACGCGCCTCCTGTGGTTTTCCGTAACGATGTCAAGCAGTTTGAGGATCTTAAGATTGACATGGAAATGACCGGAACCGTGCGAAATGTCGTGGACTTCGGCGCTTTCGTGGATATCGGCGTAAAGAATGACGGTCTGGTACACATATCGCAGTTAAGCGATAAGTATATCAAGCACCCGATGGACGTCGTTTCGGTCGGCGACACGGTCAAGGTTAAGATTATTTCCATCGACTACGACAAGAAACGCGTCGGACTGACAATGAAAGGATTGAGATGATAAACACTATACTTTTTGATTTTGATGGGACTTTAGTAAATACAAACGATGTGATTATTGCATCGTGGCAGCATACATACAGGCATTATCTGGGGCACGAGGAGAGCCTGGAACGCATTACGTCCTGCTTTGGCGAACCGCTTCTGATTACGATGGAGCGCGAATTTCCCGGCGTAGACCCGGAGGAAGCAGCGAATGTCTACCGCGATTTCCAGAAGCTCAAAGCGGACGAGCTCGTCAAGGTTTTTGATGGCATTCCGGAACTCCTTGCGGCGCTTAAGGCTGCGGGCTATCGCATTGCAATCGTTACTTCCAGAACGCGTGAATCGGCGGAGCGCTACCTCGATATGCTGGGACTTCGCGATTATTTTGAGGACATGGTTTCCTGCGATGATACGAATGTCCACAAGCCGAATCCGGAGCCGATTCTGCTCTGCCTTGAGAAGCTTGGAATCACAAAGGACGAGGCAATCATGGTAGGCGACAGCCCGTTCGACATCAAGTGCGCCAACAACGCAGGCGTGAAGTCCGTGCTGGTGGACTGGCGCATCACTTCGGACAGCGCCGCCCTGATTACGGACGCAAAGGCAGATTACGAAATCGCAAAGCCGTTGGATTTGATGGCAGTGCTGGCAGAGGCGTAGCGGCGGATAGACAACACCGCTGAACTGGCGGATGTTGGAGTTTTTGGCAAGTGGCACGAAAAAGTCCAACAAATGAGGCTGGCGAGGCTTTGGGGCGTGTCTGGGGCGTGTCGAAATTTGTCGAAAGTTGGATTTTTCGCCACATGTCGCAGAATACTCCAATAATTATGCCGGTTTTGGCATGGATTTGTTGGACTTTTTCAGAGAGACGACGATTTTATCCAAGTTTGGATAAAATCCGGGCGTTGCAACGCATCACATATGAGAAAAAGTTGGACTTTTTTGTATAAGTGCGGAAAACATCCAACTTTTTGATGAGGTGAGATATGCTGAACATTTTTTATGGTCGGGAGAACCTCGACAAAGAGAAATTCATATATGACAATATCGGAGGTCGGGCGTTGTTAGTGGTTCCCGACCAATTTACATTGGAGGCGGAGCGCGAGCTGATTGCACATTCCGGCGCAAAGGCGCTGATGGATGTCGAGGTGCTTTCCCTGTCGAGGCTTGGCTATCGGCTGCTTGAGGAGCTGGGCGGAAGCAAGCGGACTTTTATAGACAAATACGGCAGGCATATGATTTTGTCGTCGATTGCCGCAAAAGAGCGCGAGAAGCTGCAAGTATTCAAAGGGCTTGAGGAGAAAAACTCCTTCATCGAACTTGTGAATAATTTCATTTCAGAGATGAAGCAGTTCAACTGCGGCGCAGACGAGCTTGCAGAGATCGCAAGGAGCGTTCCGGACGGGTCGTATACGCAGAGGAAACTGGAAGATTTGTATTTGCTTTACAGCGAATATGAGGAGGCAATCTGCGGAAAATACACGGACTCGGAGGACTATATCGACTTGTTTCTTGGCAAAATCAGCCGCTCAAAGCTAATCGCGGGAAATCACATCTGGATTTACGGGTTCGACAGTTTTGCGCCGAAAGCACTTGCGGTCATCGGCGAATTGATGCAGTACGCAGCCGATGTCAACCTCGTGATTACTTATGACGACAAGCGCGGGGCGCGCGACGCGGATTTGTTTGCGCTTGCGGAAACTGTGATATGGAATTTTGAGAATTTGGCGGAAAGACGCGGCATAGAAGTGAGAAAGCGCGCGATTCCGAAGGCTTATACGGCGGCGCGGGCGGATAAGATTCGGTTTATCGAACAGGAGCTGTACGCGCTTCCAGCACGAAAATACCCCGGAGACGGAACCGAAGGAGGCGAGAAGGCTGCCGGCGCAGATTCGCTCACGCTGGTGGCGGCGGCAAACTTATATAATGAGGCGGAAAGCGCGGCTTGCTATGTGCTCGAGCTGGTGCGGGATTTTGGCTATCGGTTCAACGACATCAAGGTGATCTGCAACGATCAGGAGACGAGAGGACCGATTCTGAAGCGCGTTTTCAAGGAGTACGGCATCGACCTCATTTCCGACACGAGCAAAGACATCCTGCAAAGCAGCATCGTGCAGTACATAACGGCGCTGATGGATGTCGTTGTTGAAAAATACAGGACGGATCTCGTGATTAAAATGCTCAAATCAGGGTTTGGCGATTTGACGAACGACGAGATTACAGACCTTGAAAACTATGCGATAAAATACAAAATCCGCGGCATGATGTGGAAGCGTCCTTTTCTGCGCGGAGAGAGCGAATACGGAGCCGAGGCGCTTGCGCGCATGAACGCCGTTCGGGAAAAAGCGCTGGCGTTCATGCCGGATCTTGAGGCAATTTTCGAGGCAGAAACCTGTGGGGAGTTTATCAGCGGGCTGTACGGGTTTTTGTACGAGAAGGTGAAGCTGTCGGAGAAAATTGCTGACCTTACAGTGCTGCAGACGGAGCAAGGCCGTCCTGACCTTGCCGAGGAAACAGCGCAGATCTGGGGCAAGGTCATCGGAATTTTTGACCAGATGAGCGAGATTATGGGCGAGCAAAAATTCCGCGCGGCGGCATTTCGGGATTTGTTTGAGGTTGGCATTTCGCAGGTGGAGATCGGGATTCTGCCGCCGACGAAGGACGGCCTGATGATGGGAACGATGCAGCGTACCCGAACCGGCGGGATGAAGGCGCTTGTGGTTGTAGGCGCCAATGAGGGTGTGCTGCCGAATGAGAAGCCGGGTTCGGGCCTGTTCGGAAGCGACGAGAAGAACCTGTTCAAGGAGAACGGGATTGAGCTTTGCAAGGTGGATGATGTGCGGTTCCTCGAGGAGCGGATGGGTATCTATCGGAACTTATCCAAGCCGCGGGAGCGGCTGTGGATAAGTTACAGTTTGTCGGACGCCGAAGGCGGCCCGGCAAGGCCGTCCGGCGTGTTCACCAAGCTGGCTGGGCTGTTCGGTGACACGCCGGTGGCCCGCGACGCCCTCAACCGCCAGACGGACGTGGAGCTGGTCGGCGCGGGCCCTGCAGGGCTCCGTCACCTGACAGAGGCCCTGCAGGCGGCCTGCGAGGGCAAGCCTCTCGCACCGCACTGGCGCGAAGCCCTCGCATGGTTCAAGCGGAACAAACCCGAAGCACTCGAACCGATTCGTTCGGGCATCGCTTTTACGAATAAACAGGAAGCACTGGGACGGGAAATGGCCGCGGCATTATATGTGGAAAATATTGGAAGCACCCAAAAAGAAACACTCGAAGGAAGCACCCAAAAAGAAACACTTGAAGGAAGCATCCAAGAAGAAACACTCGAACCAAGCCCCGAACTTTCCCTCAGCCCATCAAGGCTGGAGCGCTACGCACGCTGCCCGTTTTCACACTTCGTGCAGTACGGGCTGAAACCGGAAGAAAGACGAATCTTCGAGATTGCTCCGCGCGAAATCGGAGACATCTACCACGAATGCCTTATGGAAATGAGCCGGCACCTGACGACGAGAGGCATTACGATAACAGATCCTACATCGCCATGGATGACAATCAGCAGGGAAGAGTGCCGCGCATTCGTGGAAGATGTAATTGCGAAGAAGTCCGGTACATACAGAGAAGGAATCCTCGAAGCCGGAAACGAGGAGAAATACCGCGGCAGGCGGATTACGGACATTTGCGAAAAGGTCTGCTGGGCTGTAATTGAGCAGGTGCGTGCGGGCGAAATACTGAGGAGCAGCTTCGAAGCCCCGTTCGGTCGGGGAAGAAGGATTCCGCCGATTCCGGTTGACCTCGGAGAAGGCAGAACCGCATATATCGAAGGTAAAATCGACCGCGTCGATTATCTGCCGGGCGAGCGTGTCAAGATAATCGACTATAAAACCGGAAACGAAAACTTCAGTGTTGCGGAAGCCGAGGCAGGATACAGACTGCAGCTCATGCTTTATCTTGAAGCCTCCCTAGAACGCCGGATGAAACCGGCAGGGGTCTTTTATTTCAAGATAAGCGAGCCTATGGTTGATGCCTCAGGCGCGGCAGTCGAGTCTGAGGAGATTACCGAAAAAATTCAAAAAAACTTTAAGCTGAACGGCGTAATCGTGGATGATCCGAACGTTATCCGAAATGTTGCAGGCGATTTTTCCGGAATATCGGATGTCGTGCCGATTCGCATAAACAAAGAAGGGCTGATAAGCGGAACAGGGAAAGATAATCTGCTCACTGACGAGGAATTTGAGTCACTGCGAGAGAAAGTGGGCGAAAAGGTGACGGATATCTGCAAGTCCCTTGCGGACGGCGGAATTGAAATCCACCCGATGAAAACCGCAGCCACATCCGCCTGTGCGTATTGCCGCTACAAGGGAATCTGCCGCTTTGACACAATTTTCGAGGGCTGCAGCTACAATATCATTTAATATTTTCAGTATCAGACGACAATTTCCGTCAACAGATAGAACGGTGACCACTATGAAATATCAGGTAAAAGACTATTATGTAAAAGAAATAGCCGATTATTACGGCATATCCGCGCAGACGGTCAGACTCTATGACAAGAAAGGTTTGCTGCCACCGGACAAAAATGAGCTCAACGGATATCGGATATACACCCGGGAGGACATCGTAACGATGGACTATATCTGCAGACTCAAAAAAATGCATTTTTCACTTGAGGACATCAGAAAAATAATGAATGAGGAACCCCTGGAAGAAGCGGAAAGAATGTTTGTCAAACAGGAGGCGAAGCTTGCCGCCGAGGTCGAGGAACTGCAGAGGATGATTGGCAATATGCGGGATTATCGTGCAAAACTTGACCGCGTGATTGCACATGAGAAGCATCGAGCACAGGGACAAAGCGCGAAAATCGAAATTGTCAATGCACCGCCTTTTATTATCAAAGAAATCGATACCAACATGGATGAAGCGATGGAAAGCTTTGCGAAACTTGACTCGGATCTTTTGCCTCTTTTGACGGTTGAAAGCGGAATGGAGGACACGCTGAATTATATGCAGCAGGAGAAGGCAGGCGACTTTTTTCGAAACATCGAAAATCGGAAAATGGGCGACTACAAGCTTTCCCTCATAGACGAGAAAAATCTCAGAAACTCACCGGCCTTTGACTTTGAAACATTTCGGGTCATAGAACCGACATTGGCATTGTACACGGTTCTGCGAATCGCAACAAACAAAGATTATGCCTGCGTGGACGAAATTTTTGCGTACCTGCGCGACAACGATTATGAAATCTCGGGAAGTGCTTTGGCACGCACGATTGCAAACTGCTATTGCGACAGCGAAAGCACGGAGTATGTGGAACTGTGGATTCCCGTCACGAAACGCGAGCAAAGATAATCAGCGTCAATTACAGAAGGATATACAAAAACTCTGCATGTGCGGAGTTTTTTCTTGACCTTATACCAAGTGCAAGGATTAAAATCATGTTAAGAAATGAATTTTCTCCGGGCAGCGATACCCGGGGGTGAAAGGGAGGATAAAAACAATGAGTTACAAAGATGTATCCGAAAGCAGTTTACTGTATGTATTAGTCATCGCATCGCTTGTGATTATTGCGGCAATATGCGTATACTATCTTATTATCTGCATCAGAAAAGCAAAGGGAATGGGAATTTCCGGGGAAAAAATAAGTGAAATTATAAAGTCCACGGCAATCTTTTCGATTGTACCGTCGATTGCCATCGCAATAGGACTTGTTACGCTGGTAATCGTTATAGGCATTCCGCACGCGTGGTTCCGCCTGTCGGTAATCGGCTCCGTATCGTACGAGCTGATGGCTTCCAACATGGCTCTCAGTGCATTAAACCTTGACCTTGCAAGTGCAGACGCGAATGCATTCGGCATGATCATGTGGGTTATGTGCATTCCGATTACATCCACGGTTCTTGCTAATATTTTCGTATGCAAGCCGATGCACCTTGGAACACTGCGTGTGGGCAGCGGGGATAAAAAATGGGGTGCACTCTCGCAGACAACCTTCATGACGGCTCTCCTGGTAGTGCTGATTGTACCGATGCTCTTCGGAGGTCTGGTTGGACTTTTCACCTTTATTACAAGTGCACTGATTGCGGTCGGCGTATCGGCGCTTGCCAAAAAGACCGGAGCAAAGTGGATGAACGATTTCATACTTGCAATCTGCCTGATAGGTGCAATGTGCATGTCCGTTTTTTACACGAATTTGATTGGATAGGAGGAAGCGGAAATGAAGAAAGAAAAGAAAGCAAAACCATATGTGGACCCGTATTTTGAAGAAATGCACAAGAAAGGCATTATTCTTACGATTATTTCACTTGTTCTGTTTGTAGGGGTTCCGACCGTTACCTGTATCGTGTATGATATTATGCCGAATTTCGGCACCGTTATCGCTACCGGCATCGGATTGATTGCTATTTTCGTGCCGACCGGAATCGCAGAGATGTTCGGCGAAGTGCCGATTATGGGAAGTTCCTACTATCTTGCCTGTCTGACGGGAAACATACTGAACCTCAAATTACCTTCGGCAATCAATGCAATTAAGGTTTCCGGATTCAAACAAGGCACCAAAGAGGCCGATGTTGTGGTCGGCATTGCAATTGCGATCTCATCGCTGGTAACACTTGTAATACTGGCAATCGGCGTTGTGCTTCTCATGCCGCTTGAACCGTTCCTTACATCGGAGGCGGTAGGCGTGGCCGCTTCGAATGTGCTTCCGGCATTGTTCGGCTGTCTTGTGCTTGGATTCATAGGAAATGATGTAGGCGGCGGCGTAATCATCAAGGGAAGATTAAAAGCAGCGATTCTGCCGTTTATATTCTTCATCGTACTGTATCTGCTGATTTCCGACATGTATGAGCTGTTCGAAGGATTCCTGATGATTCTCGGAATCGTTATGATTTACTTCATTACGAAGAAAATGTACAAGGCCGGCAAGATTGAAGTTCTCCTTCCGGAAGCAGATGCGGAGCCAATAGAGGAGGCGGTGCAAAATGACAAATAAAGAAAGAGTATCAAAAATCGTCGATGCATTAGCACCGGAGCTCAGAAAACTCGCACTGGATATCCATGACAACCCGGAGCTGGGTCTGCAGGAATACAAGGCATGTGCATGGCAGAAGGAGCTTCTTGGCAAATACGGTTTTGAAATCGAAGAGAATTTTTGCGATATAGAAACATCTTATAAGGCGGTATATAAAGGCAGAAAACCCGGACCCAAAATTGCGTTCCTGGCGGAATACGATGCACTTCCGGAACTCGGACATGGCTGCGGACATAATTTAATCGCCATGGTATCGGTAGGATGCGGGATTGCATGTCGTGAATTTGCCGACGAATACGGAGCGCAGATTGACGTAATCGGAACACCGGCGGAGGAAACCGCAGGCACGAAGGTTCCGATGAGTGCAAAGGGAGGCTTTGACGGATACGATGCCGTAATGATGGCTCACCCGGCATTTGCCAACGCTGAATCCATCAATACCATAGCGATGGACGCGTATAAGATTGAATTTTTCGGAAGAGCCGCACATGCAGCGGCAGCCCCGCATGAAGGAATCAACGCACTTGATGCGATGATTAATTTCTTCAATCTTGTCAACGCAATGCGTCAGCAGACCAAACCGGATGCAAGGATTCACGGCATCATTACGGACGGCGGCAAAGCTGCAAATGTTATTCCGGATTATACGGCGGCAAACTTTTATATCAGAGCAAACCGCGTAGCCGATGTCAAGAAACTGGCGGAAAGAGTAAGAAACTGTGCTGCGGGAGCGGCGCTGGGCACCGGCTGCACGTACAAAATGGAATACAATGAAGAAAACTTCAAAGACACTTGCACAAACAAAGCGTTGAACAATTTGGCAGTGGACAATATTCAGCCGTTTCTCAGTGAACCGATTTATCGCTTGGGCGATCTTCACGCACCGGGCTCGTCGGATCTGGGCGATGTAAGCTACGAAGCACCTGCAATCCAGGTGATATTCAAAATCGGTGAATATCCGAACCCTATGGGAGGCGGACACACACCGGAGATGGCAGCTGCGGCAGGTTCCGAATACGGAATCAATAACGGACTCAATTTCGTCAAAGGGCTGGTTATGACCGCAATCGAGCTCATGACAAAACCTGAAGCGCTGGCAGCCGTTAAAGAAGAATTCAGTCATGTAAATGACGAGCCTGTCATGCAGTTTTAAACCTGACAACATAGAAAAAGCCCGGGAAGCACTCCCGGGCTTTTAAACAGTCTTAAACTCAAACACTGATCTCTCCGCGCAGATTCTGCGTCATCAGTTCTTTAATCATTTCCTTCGGATAGCCGCAGCTGAAGAGGTAATAGAGCTTGGCAACGGCGGCCTCTGTAGTCATGTCATAGCAGCCGACCGCACCCGATTCCTTGAGCGCGTTGCTGGTTGCATAGATGCCAAGCCGCGTGCTTCCGCTGTAACACTGCGAGCAGACGGAAACGATGGCACCGTTTTGGGATGCCCGGCGGATGCTGTTCACAAGAGTGTGGTTGTTGCTAGGGATATTGCCCTCACCGAAGGTTTCAAGAACGACGCCGTCCAGTTTTTCGGCAACAATCTGCTCGAAGAGTTCAAATTGAATGCCCGGGAAGATTTTGAGGACACCGATCGGAACCTGTTTCATCTCCGTAAGCGAAAATTCCCTTGCCTGCTTCGGCATCATCAATGCCTGCCGGTTGTACATGATATCGATTCCGACATTGGCCAGAGCCGGGTAGTTCGGAGATGCGAAAGCCATCAGTTCATCAGCGGAGACTTTCGTCGAACGGTTGCCGCGGAGAAGTTTTCCCGCAAAATACAGACATACCTCATTCGCAACGCCGTCCGCAGCGATAAGCATCGAATTGATAAGATTATCTCTTCCGTCGCTTCGAAGCTCGCAAAGCGGAATTTGGGAACCGGTGAAAACGACCGGTTTGTTCAGGCCGTCAAGCATGAAGGAAAGCGCCGATGCGGTGTAGGACATGGTGTCCGTGCCGTGAAGAACAACAAAGCCGTCGTAATTATTATATCTGTCTCGAATTTCCCTGCCGATGTTTACCCACTGCTCTACCGCAACGTTTGCGGAGTCCAGCAGGGGATCGAACTCGATAACATCCCAGTTCGGCATATCTTTATTTTTGAGCTGTGAGATTTCATCTAGCAAGCTCGAAAAATATTTCTGCTTGGGCGCATATCCAAGCTCTGTGGGAACCATGCCGATCGTTCCGCCCGTATATAAGATGCATACTCTTTTTTTCTTCATTAGACTCATTAACTCCTTGAAAAATCATTGATTTGTGATAATATAAGTATATCATAAAAAATAAGGGAGGGCAAATTTATGTCAAACATACCTACACCTCATATCGAAGCGAAAGCAGGCGATTTTGCAAAGACCGTTCTGATGCCGGGAGATCCGCTCCGTGCCAAATTTATCGCGGAAACTTTTCTCACGGATGCCAAACTGATTAACAATGTCAGGGGCGTTCAAGGCTACACCGGAACATACAAAGGCAAACGGGTGTCCGTAATGGCATCGGGCATGGGAATGCCATCCATCGGTATCTATTCTTACGAACTTTTTAATTTTTATGACGTGGAAAACATTATTCGCGTGGGAACCGCGGGAGTCATCCGTCCGGATCTGAAGGTCAGGGACATCGTAATCGGGCAGGGTGCATGCACGAATTCCTCCTACAGCCGTCAGTTCGATCTGCCGGGGGATTTTGC
>JALERA010000056.1:0-23952 GCA_022764365.1 Bacillota bacterium | reverse complement strand
TGCGGCTTTTAAGGCACGCTGGGGAACCAACGAAACTTTATTTACACTTATGATGAACTACATAGCAATCGGCATCGTAGGCTGGCTTCAGGGCGGACCTTGGGAAGGAAAGCCGGGTACGCAGATTATTCCGCTGTTTGACTCCGCTGCGGTGCTTCCGCAGGTGCTCGGCGTACATTGCGGATGGATCATCGTATTGCTTTTGACCGCATTTATGTTTGTATATATGAACTACACCAAGCAGGGATACGAAATCGCTGTTTTGGGTGAATCCGAGAACACCGCACGCTATGCAGGAATGAATGTGACCAGAGTTACGCTCAGAACTGCATGCATTTCGGGAGCAATCTGCGGACTTGTGGGATTCATGGTATGTTCGGGAGCGAACATGACTCTGTACTCGGATGTTGCAGACGGAGTCGGATTTACGGCAATCGTTGTATGCTGGCTCGCACAGTTCAATCCTTTTGCGATGATAGCAATTTCACTGCTTCTTGCGGTGTTGGACAAGGGAGCAAGCGGACTGCAGACAAGCCTTAGGGTTCCTGCTTCGATTTCAGATATCATTACAGGCATCATACTTCTTTGCATGCTTGCCTGCGAATTCTTCATAAATTATAAATTGATTCTTCGCGATCGCAGCGAGAAGGAGGTGTGCTGATGGACTTTAATATTATCGGCTTGATAAGAGCAGCTGTTTTGAACGGCACACCGCTGCTGTTCGGTACATCCGGAGAAATCCTGACGGAAAAATCCGGAAACCTCAACCTCGGAGTGGAAGGCCTCATGTTCATGGGCGGAGCGTTCGGCCTTTGCGGTGCGTTCCTGTACGGACATGCTGCAGGTGACAATGCAATCGGTGCTGTTGCTGTGATCATTGCACTGCTTACATCGTTTGCAGCCGGAGTTATAGGCTCCCTGATTTTCAGCTTTTTGACGATTACATTGAGAGCAAATCAAAATGTAACCGGCCTTGCACTTACGATTTTCGGAACCGGCGTCGGACAGTTCGTAGGCGAACTGATGAGAATCAAAGTCGGCGGCAATGTTACCGTAAGCAATGCACTCAAGGATGCATTTGCAAACCCGATACTTCCGGAGTTTTTACAGAAGATTCCGGTTATCGGACCAATCCTGTTCAGCTATAATTTCTTTGTATATCTTGGATTTGCGATTGCAATCGCAATGGCGTATTTCATGAGCAAAACGAGGTCAGGGCTGAGCCTTTGTGCGGTGGGCGAATCACCGGCAACGGCCGATGCTGCGGGAATCAATGTTACAAAATACAGATACCTTGCCACCACAATCGGCGGCGGGATATCCGCAGTCGGCGGAATGGTATATACGATGACAATCGCCGGAAGCGTCTGGAACCATACCGGACTTTCCGGAGAGGGCTGGGTTGCGGTAGCACTCGTAATCTTCTGCCTCTGGAAACCTATGAACGCACTTTGGGGTTCCGTTCTCTTCGGAGGACTTCTGATCCTTTATCTCAGACTTCCGATTCCGTTCCTGCCTACGCAGATTTACAAGGTTGTACCGTATATTGTAACGGCAATTGTTCTTGTAATCGTATCGATGAGACAGAGGCGAGAGGACCAGCCTCCGCAGAATCTTGGACTGAACTACTTCCGTGAAGAGCGGTAGTTTCAAATAAACAAACAAAAGAGAGAGGAAAAGCACAATGGACAAATTTTTCAAAATCACAGAGCACGGTTCAACAGTAAAAACTGAAATTATCGCCGGACTCACAACATTCTTCGCAATGGCTTACATTATCTTTGTTAATCCTAACCAGGTAACCGGTTTCACGGAAGGTTTGGGAAATATATGGAACGCGGTATATGTAGCATCCATATTGGTTGCAACAATCGGCACACTGCTCATGTCACTGTATGCGAAAATGCCTTTTGCACAGGCTTGCGGAATGGGACTGAACTCCTTCTTCTTCGTAAGCTTCGTTCTTCCGCAGGTGATTTCCGGCGGCGACTGCGTGCAAGGCTATCAGGCAGGTCTTGTTATCATCCTGCTTTCCGGTATCATATTCTTGATCCTTTCCGTTACAGGCGCAAGACAGTATATCGCAAAGGCAATGCCGGAATGCCTCAAAAAAGCGATTCCTGCAGGCATCGGTCTTTTCATTACGTTTATTGGATTCCAGAATGTAGGAATCATTCAGGCAAATCAGTACACTTTAACACAATTCGTTGACATTCACGGCGCAATCAACGGAGAAGGCGGAATCATGTCCGTTCTTCCTGCACTCCTTGCACTTCTGGGCTTCTTGATTATCGTTGTTCTCGGAAAACTGAATGTAAAGGGAAACGTACTTCTTGGAATTATTGCAACGGCAATTCTTTACTACCTTGTAAGCGGTACGACTCCTTCCTTTGACATCACGCAGATCGGACAGTCGTTCAAAGACTTTACTGAGATTGGTGTTGTGGGAGTATTCAAAGCTTCCTCATGGGAACACGCATTCAGCCCGCAGTTCGTAGGCGGAGTTTTCAGTGCTATCATGTACATCATCACTTTCTGCCTTGTTGATATGTTCGACACAATCGGAACCTTATACGGAACAGCTTCCCAGGCTGACCTCATGGACGAAAACGGCGACCCAATCAACCTTGACCAGTGCATGGCATGCGACTCCATCGCAACCGTTACAGGTGCAGTTCTCGGAACATCCACTTGTACGACATTCGTTGAATCCGCATCCGGCGTTGCTGCAGGAGGAAGAACCGGTCTTACATCCCTTGTTGTTGCATGTTGCTTCTTCGTATGTCTTTTCCTGACACCGCTTGCAAGCATCGTTCCTGCATGTGCAACAGCACCTGCCCTCATTTATGTAGGTGTTCTCATGCTCGGAAACTTCAAGAATGTTGAAATGTCAGATTTAAAGTCGGCAGCACCTGCATTCCTTACACTGATTATGATGCCTCTTACATACTCCATCGCAAACGGTATCGGTATCGGCTCCATCACTTATACTTTAATCGCTGTTTTCACAGGTGAATTTAAGAAGAACGACATCATGGTTGCAATTATCGGATTGTTATTCTGCCTGAAGTTTATCTTCATCACGATGTAGAAATTCTCTTTGAAAAAAATATATTACCAAACGAAGCGAGCGTCCCTTTCCGGGGCGCTTGTTTCTTGTTGAAATCCTTTTTCGGAAAGTGTATAATAAGGGGAGAACAGACATAGAAAGGAAGACGCATATGTTTTACGAAATGACGATAGCAGGACACAAAAGGCAACTGCCTTTGTTCAAAGTAACCAATGACTTATATATCGGAGCATTCATTATGTTCAGCGATGTTGAAATTACAGTTGCATCTGCAGGTGAACTTCTCAAGAAAGCTCCGGAATTTGATATTTTGGTGACCGCAGAAGCAAAGAGCATTCCGCTGATTCACGAAATGGCAAGACAGGCGGGAGTCAACGATTATGTGGTTGCACGCAAAGGCCCGAAGATTTATATGGATAACATCATTACAACGGAAGTTGATTCTATCACAACCGATCACATTCAGACACTTTGCATCGGTCAGAAGGAAATTGACTTAATCAAGGGAAGAAGGGTTCTTATCGTGGACGATGTAATCAGCACGGGCGAATCCCTGAAGTCCATTGAGAATCTGGTTGAAAGAGCCGGAGGAAACATTATCGGCAAGATGGCAGTTCTCGCAGAAGGCGCGGCGGCTGACAGAGACGATATTATTTTCCTCGAAAAACTTCCTGTATTTAATGCGGACGGAACGGTTAAGGAATAGAAAATGTTTTTATATATCCCTTTTATATGCATCACGCTCGGTGCGGTGATAAACTGGAAAGGATTGCCTGACAAGGCACTTAAGGTCTCCGACATTTTGATGAATGTCGCACTTTTTGCGCTCATGGCGGTGATAGGCCTTAACATCGGGCTGTCCGATACGGTTATGAAAAATTTGGGAAGCATTGGTGTTAAATGCCTCCTTATTTCGTTTGCCGCAATTTGGTGCAGTGTGGGCTTAACCGTACTTTGCGAGAAGACGGTTATGCCGCTTGAGAAAATCAGGCTGCAGCTCCTGGCGGAAAAGAATTCGGAGGATGTCCTTGAAGAGGCAGCCTCCGAGGAAAAAGGAGGGCTTCCTACCCTGCTTATTACCATGCCGGCATTTATAGCGGCGGGCATTTTGGCAGGGTATTACCTGGTGCCGAAGGGCGAGAATGCCTGGCTTGACACCGCACTTACGGTTTCGCTGATTTTCCTTTATACAGGGGCGGGCGTTATGCTCGCATCGAATAAGAGCGTGTTCGTGTACATAAAGAAGCTGGGGCTTAGGATTCTGTTCCTGCCGCTTTCGATTTTTATCGGCTGTATTCTCGGCGGATTTATAGGAGGAATGCTTCTCCATGTACCGCTGAAGTGGTCGGTTCTTTCGGCAAGCGGAATGGGATACTACAGCCTGACCGGGGCATTCCTGACCGAAGCCTACGGCATTGAGGCCGGCGTTTACGGCTTTATTGTGAATGTCTCACGGGATGTGTTCACAGTTGCACTTTTGCCGCTCCTCATGAAGATAAGCAAAGGCAGTGCAATCGCATCGGGAGCGGGCGGATGCATGGACACCATGCTGATTCCCGTAAGCAAGGCAGTCGGCCCGGAGCTTGGGCTTGTTGCCTTGATAAGCGGAACCATTACAACCCTCGCGGTACCGTTTATTCTCCCTATCGGGGTTTCATTGTTTGGATAAGGATGCACTAGATGCCCGAAACTTACGAAAATGTAAGGATCGGGCTGTTTTTGTAAGGAAAGAACCGTTTTGCGATGAGAGAAGATGTGTTACAATAAAGAAAAGGGGGAGATGAGATGCTGAAAAAAGTCGTACGAAGAATCATACTGCTGATACTGATGCTTGCGGCTGTCACCGGAGGGGTGGTGGTAGTAAGCGGATATGAAATATACAAAGACGCGGTCGGCAAGGTGCCGGTCAGCGATAAAATCGCACAGATACAGGAAAAGGAAGACTACACGAAGTTTGATCAACTTCCTCAGCGGTACATAGATGCGGTTATTGCAGCGGAGGACCGCCGTTTTTTTAAACACCACGGGTTTGATATTCTGGCGACCGGAAGGGCCATGTGGCATAACATGGAGGCAGGAAGCCTTATCGAAGGGGGAAGTACGATCACGCAGCAGCTCGCCAAGAACATGTACTTTTCGCAGGAAAAGAAGTTTACGCGCAAGGTGGCCGAGGTGTTCGTATCAAACGATATCGAGAATCTCTGTGACAAGGAAACGATTTTTGAACTTTATATAAATTCCATCTACTTCGGCTCCGGGTACTATACCGTGTACGACGCAGCACACGGATATTACGGAAAAGATCCGGCAGACTTGAATGATTATGAATGCACGATGCTCGCAGGCGTTCCAAACGCTCCGTCGGTATATTCGCCCGATGTAAACCCAAAACTTGCCGAAGAGAGAAGGCAGCAGGTTCTGGAATGCATGGTGGAAAACGGATATATTGAAGAAGGGGAGCTTCAGTAGAAAAGCCGTCATGCAGCCCGGACTTTCGGCATAGAATATGTCAGGGAGGTCGGGAAATGACTGAATACATTGTAAACGGGTATGCGTATCCGTCAATTTCAAAGGAGACTTTAGAATGGTGGCTGCCCAGACTTTCGTGGGTGGCTGCTTTCAGTTATGGGTTTACAGAGGACGGAAACTTGATTAATCTCGAGGATGCAAACCTGATAATACCCGCAACCGAGGCAGGGGTAAGACCAATGATGGTTTTGACGCCTTTGGATGCGGATGGAAATTTTAACGACAACATAGCAATTCGCGTCTTTGAAAATCCGGACGCACAGCAAAACCTCATAGATAATATTGAAGCAAATATCAAAAACAAAAATATGGGCGGTGTTGATTTTGATTTTGAATATCTCGCGGCCGATTATGCGGATGACTATGTGGAACTTGTAGGCCGCACAAGAGGAAGACTTCGCCCTCAGGGTTATTTGACAACGGTCGCACTTGCACCGAAGGTCAGCACGGATCAGCCCGGGTTATTGTATCAGGGACACGATTATGCGGGCATGGGGCAGGCCGCCGACTACTGCCTGCTCATGACATACGAATGGGGTTATACCTACGGACCCCCGCTTCCTGTATCGCCGATTAACAGCGTACGCAGAGTGCTTGATTACGGGGTTACGCAAATTCCACCGGAAAAAATCCTCATGGGAATGAGTAATTACGGGTACGACTGGAGGCTTCCGTTCGTGCAAGGCGAGTCTAAGGCGGAAAAACTCACAAACTATCAGGCACTCGCCCGGGCGGAATATTACGGTGTGGATGTTCAATACGATGAAGAGGCGCAGGCACCGTTTTTTACCTATACGTCCCCGGACGGAAGCGAACACATCGTATGGTTCGAAGATGAAAGAAGCTGGCGGGCAAGACTTGCTTTGGTTGAGGAATACGGCCTTGCCGGTATAAGCATTTGGAACATTATGCATATCTTTTACGGTGGGATTTGACTTTACAAAGCCGCTAAATGAGGGTAGAATAGTAAAAAATGAGATTACAGAGGATAATTATGGACAACAAACCGGAGAATAAATTTAAAGAGAACATTATTTTAGTTGTATTGGGAGTGACCCTGCTTGTTGCGCTATTGAACATAAAGACGGTAGCAAGAGCGGCAGGGACGCTGATAGGGTTGGTTATGCCGCTGATTGCAGGGGGAATAATAGCATTTATATTGAATGTGCCGATGAATTTTTTCGAGCGCAAGATCGACTGGGTGGATGACAAATATCACTGCAAGCCGCTGAGACGCGCCAAAACCGCGGTAAGCCTGATTGTGACGCTCATCCTTTTCGTCCTTTGTGCCACTTTTATCGGAAACGTTATTTTCCCGAATCTGGTTGACTCGGGCAAAAAGATTGCCGAAATCGTCAAGGACAATTATCAGTCCTGGATTGCGATTGCGGAGGGTTACGGATTCGACATGAGCTATATCAGTAGCTGGATGGATAAGCTGGACTGGGACAGCATGCTTACAAGCCTTAAAGAACACAGCGGGGAAATCCTTTCTACTGCAGGACAGGCGGCAAACAGCGTATTTGGCATGGTTGCAAACATCCTGTTTGGATTGATTTTTGCGATTTACATTCTGCTCAACAAGAAAAAACTAGGCAAGCAGGCAAAACAGCTCGCCTATGCTTATTTGAAGAAGCCTTGGGTAGATGAAGCATGCGATATCGCGAGCCTTTCCTATAAGACATTCTCGAACTTCTTGTCGGGGCAATGCCTTGAAGCGGTTATTTTGGGCATGATGTTCTTTGTAACGCTTTTCGTTGGAGGATTCCCTTACGCCGGCACGATTTCAGTCGTTATCGGATGTATGTCGCTGATTCCGTTTGTGGGAGCGTTTATCGGGCTTGTTTTCGGGGCTCTTCTGCTTGCGGTTGTGAACATCAAGCAGGCGTTTTGGTTCATTGTCATCTTCTTCATTATACAGCAGATTGAAGGACACATCGTATATCCGAAAGTAGTGGGAAGCTCTGTGGGACTTCCGGCACTGTGGACACTGCTTGCGGTTGTTGTGGGCGGCAAGGTGTCCGGCGTGTTCGGAATCATCCTGTTCATACCACTGTTTTCTGTTATATATGCACTCGTCAGACGGAGCGTGTACAGCAGACTCAGAAGGAAGGGAATCACCATATCGGAGTGATACCGGATGGCTTTGTGAAAGTCCTTGGTGCATTTTCTGCTATTTTGCCGGCATTTTGCGAATCTTTTCGTTGCAATTGTGCAGAAGATGTTGTATAATATTGAATGTTCGATAGGCGGAAATGCTTGACGCTTTCTGAACATCCGATTCGCGGTCGTGGCGGAATTGGCAGACGCGCACGGTTCAGGTCCGTGTGGGAAACCATGGGGGTTCGAATCCCTTCGACCGCACCAAAATAAAAGCATCCATCGAAAGATGGGTGCTTTTATTTTGATGCGAATAGGATGTGAGGAATTCGAACCCGTGAGGGCATGGGAAAACACATGGGTAGACAAAACAGAGGGGCTGTGTCAGCCCCTCTGAATCGTAGAAACCTATGCAAATGTTCTGGTTAGTCCCAATCGTCATCGCAGTCAAAATGCTCTACATCCATGTCGCGAATTTTACCTGTCTTTGCGTTGATCTCGTACTCATATTCTGCAGAATTTGTGTAAAACTCGATTTCATAAACGCGGATGCCATCTTCATAATCCAGTTTGGTTTTGGTGAAGGTAGCGGAAGAAGCGGAGACTCCGGCATCTTTCAGGGCGATGGATTTTGCTTTGGCCTTGCCGATATAGGTCGAGGACGAAGTGTTTTTCCTCGGAATTTTGTAATTCTCAATGTCCTTATCGTAAGAGATGATTTTGCCGTTGGAAGCAAGAATCTCATAATCGTACTCGGTGTTGCCGCTGTAGAATTCGATTTCATAAACACGTCTGCCGTCCTCGTAGTCCAGTTTTGCTTTGACGAAAGTCGCTTTGGAAGCAGAAACGCCTGCGTGCTTGAGTGCGATGGATTTCGCTTTGGCCTTGGTGATGCGCTTGGATGAGGTGGTTTCCTTCGGAATCGAGTATCCTTCAATATCCTTGTCGAAGGAGAGAATTTCACCACTCGATGCAAGAATCTCGTAATCATACTCGGTGTTGCCGCTGTAGAATTCGATTTCATATACCTGCTTCCCATCCTCATAATCCAGTTTCGCGGTTACGAAGGTCGCCTTAGAGGAAGAAACGCCTGCGTGCTTGAGTGCGATGGATTTGGCTTTTGCTTTTGTGATTTTTTTCGTAGTGGTTGTTTGGCTTCCGGTAGTTGTTCCGGTTTCTGTCTCCTGCGTGACAGCGTTTCTGTCAGCCTGCAGGATACTGCCATCGACAGCGTTGACGCGATATTCGTAGGTATAGCTGCCGGAGGTAAAGGTTACCGTATAGAAGGAGACGCCGTTTTCTGTGCGATACTTTGCAGTCAGGTCGTTGACCTGATTTTCCTTCAGTCCTGCATCGCTGAGCGCAATATCCGCGCCTTTGCCCATGCCGATGAGAGCAGCTGATGTGCTGGCGTCTGCTTGACTCATGGAGAACGATACGCCGGAGATCACCAGCGCGCCGCAGACTGCGATAGCCGCGAGTTTTTTCTGATAATTTGATACATTCGTAAATTTTTTCATAGTGTCAACATCCTTTCCTAACATTTATGCCCCGCAGATAAGCACTGCGGGAATCGTGCTTGTTTTGCTTTTATGTGAACATTGTAGCCTGTCAAGATTAAAGAAATATTAAAAAGTGAAAAAATATGCGATCGCTTCGTTGCTGCTCCTTTTCCCCAAAAATCTCACGCTTTTCGGGGACCCCGATAAAAAGAGGTGGATGTCTGTTTGTTTCTTACGAAAATAGGAGGGATTCGAACCCGTGAGGGCATGAGCGTTCATTGAGAAATATTTGATCATACGAACTCATACGACATTTTTCGACAAATTTCGCCGAAACTGGCGTCAAAATAATTGCCTGCAAGCCGCATTTGTTTTAAACTGATAGCATAAGCTAAACTTTGAAGACAACAGGGGGGGACGAAGAAGTGAAGAAAAAGTTATGCAGGAAGCTTATTGCACTGGTGGCGGCATTTTGCATTTTGACATCCGGCTGCGGCACCGTGGAAGGAGGCAGTGAGCCGGCTCATGCGGCTTACGCATCGGCACAGAGCAGTTCCAAAACATCGACAAGCATTACCAGCGTGAAACAAGTTAAGTACGAGTCGCTGAAAATAAAATGGAGGAAAATTGAGAATGTAAAAAAATATGAAGTTTACCGGGCAGACAAAGCAACAGGAACTTACAAGAAAATTGCGTCGATAAACGGCACGAGCTACTGCGATGCAAAAATAAGACAGAACAAAATTTACTATTATAAAGTAAAACCTGTGGCGGACGGGGCGGCGCAGAGCACGAGCAAATCCGGAAAAATCAAGACAGCGGTTTCGCTTGCCAAAATTCCGAAGCAGGAAGAGGGCAGTGCCTATGCGCAGGTCAACGGTGGGAAACCGACCTTTTCAAGCTACGAAAAGAAGAGAAGGAATTTTGAAGAGTATGCGGCACTGGATGAGCTCGAAAGATGTGGAATTACTTATGCCTGCATAGATAAAAGCATGATGCCGACGGAAACACGCGGCAGTATCGGGATGATTAAGCCATCAGGCTGGCACACCGTGCGGTACGACGATTTGATTTCGGACAAATATCTGTATAATCGCTGCCACTTAATCGGCTATCAGCTCACGGGGCAGAATGCGAACAAGCAAAATCTGATTACAGGGACGCGTGATCTGAATGTCACGGGAATGCTGCCTTTTGAGAACGAGGTGGCGGAGTATATTAAAGAAACCGGAAACCATGTGCTTTACAGGGTTACGCCGATATTTAAAGGAGATAATTTAGTTTGCAGCGGTGTGCAGATGGAAGCGCAGTCGCTGGAAGATGAAGGGATTTCGTTTAATATTTTTGCGTATAATTCACAGCCGGGCATTGTGATTGATTACAAGACCGGGGACAGTCATGCACTGACAAAAAAATCCGGCGGCAGTTTACCCAAACCTGCGATAGTGACGCGCGATCAAATCCTGAAAGCAGGCTATGAACCGTGTGGACAGTGTAAACCGTGAGAGCCGGCCGATCCATTGGAATTTATTAATTGAAAGAAATTCCGCAAGTGGGGCACAATAACACGGGGGTGATCGCATGAATTCAATTTGGAGTGAAACCGTAAATTTAAAGACATTCCATTCCTTGGATCAGAACATGACGGTTGACACGGCTGTTATTGGCGGTGGACTGGCAGGAATCTTGACGGCATACAAGCTGAAGGAGCATGGTGTAGAGAGCATAATCCTTGAAGCCGGTGAAATATGCAGCGGCCAAACGAAAAACACAACCGCAAAAATTACATCGCAGCACGGCGAGATATACGATAAAATCACGAAATATTACGGACACGAGCTGGCGGCTCAGTATGCAGCGGCAAACGAAAACGCAATTAAGGAATACGAGCAAATCATAACGCAAAGAAACCTAGAATGCGATTTTGAGAAAAAGGACGCTTGCTTATATTCTAACGAGGAAGAAAACACATTAGACAGGGAATATATGTCGGCAAGCGCTGCCGGAATCGACTGCTATATGACCGAGAAGACAGACCTTCCGATAAAAATAACGGATGCTCTGGTATTCAAGAATCAAGCGCAGTTTCATCCGCTCAAATTTGTCAGCGGTATTATAAATGACTTAAAATGTTTCGAGCATACCGCAGTAACCAAAATCGTCGGGAACAAGATTTACACGCAAAATGCCCAAATCGAAGCAAAAAACATCGTTATCGCCACGCACTATCCGTTTATTAACTTTCCGTCCTATTACTTCCTAAGGATGAGTCAGGAGAGGAGCTATGTTGCAGCGCTGGAAGGAAAAGTCGTTAAACTTGACGGAATGTATATCAGCAGTGGAAACGACAGTCTGTCATTCCGAAGCTATGGCGATTACATTCTTCTTGGAGGCGGCGCACACAGAACAGGAGTTGTGCCAAGCAAGATGCCGTTTGACATGTTGGCAGAAAAGGCACGGGAGCTCTATCCGAATCACAAAATCACAGCGAAGTGGTCTGCACAGGATTGTGTTACGGTTGACAACATTCCGTATATCGGCAGATTCGGCGGTGATAATTCAAACATTTTTATTGCGACCGGCTTCGGTAAATGGGGCATGACAAGCTCAATGGTGAGCGCCGGTATTATCAGCGGTCTGATTTGCGGGAGCCCGCTGGATTACGGCGAAGTTTTTTCACCGCAGCGGTTTAAGTTTGCTGCCGCAAGAAAGAAGATCTTTACAAATACAAAAGAAACCGTGAAAGGATTTTCGGCGCATCTTAAGAGAGCAAACGGCGAGCTTCACAACCTTCCGGTGGGTACGGCAAAGGAAATAAAGTATAAAGACAAAAAGGCCGGTGCATATCGGGACGAAAACGGCAGAATCTACATCGTAACATCGAAATGCCCGCATCTGAAATGCAAGCTCAATTGGAATGATTCCACGAAGACATGGGACTGCCCGTGCCACGGCTCAAGATATAGTTTTAAGGGTGAACTCGTTGATAATCCCGCGCAGCAAAGCTCGATATTGATTGCAGAGGAAGATGGAAACGCTGTAAATTAGCACACGGGTAAACTTACAAATTTTGTTGTGAACAGGAAGCAAAGGATTCAACCGCGCCCAATGAAAATCATAGATTATATCGGAAGTGTTCGATATCCTCCTCTAAAATCAGGTGGCGCTTGGAATCGTTTTCTGTTATAGGACGAATCGGACGACAGGGATTTCCGTATGCTAAGTATCCGGCGGGGATGTCCTTTGTCACTACACTGCCGGCACCGATGACAGAGTTGTCACCAATGTCGACGCCATCAATAACAACAGTGTTTGACGCAATCCAAACATTGTTTCCGATATGAATTCCAGAAGCGAATTCTGCCATTGTTGTTCTGCCGTGGTCATCCACTCCCATGCGCTCAGAAGCAATCAAAGGATGGTTTGTTGCCATGAGAGAAACATTAGGACCTATTGCAACATTATTTCCGATAAGGACACGAGCATCATCCATGACCGTAAAATTAAAATTTGCAAAGAAATTCTCACCAATAAAGGTGTGACACCCGTAATTAAACTGGACCGGACCTTGGCAATAGAAGGTCTCACCGCACTTTCCAAGAATATTGCGTAGAAGCTCTTGGCGTGCAGGGTCGTATTCATCTGTTTGATTAAACTTTTGGCAGGCTTCGTGTGCAGTATGTTTGATATCTTTTAATTCCTGTCTGCGTGGGTCAAACATTTTTCCTGCAAAAATTTTTTCTTCTTCTCTCATTTTCCCTCTTCTTTCTTTCAATAAAATACCCGAGCGAGACGCATGTCTCGAAATAAGTATAAGATACAATCTTTCTTAATATTATATACGGTTTTCCAAAAGATTTCGACCCTGAATCAAAAAATTATTTGAAAACGGAAAAAGTCAGGCGGTACGTCTGCCAAAGAAATATCGCTTTGAAGGCAGCGAAGTTTTCGTGCGGAAAGTGGGAGCTGCGGTAATGCTTTTTCCGAAGCAACAGGCATGGCAAGTTTTCCTTAGCGGTTTGAACGGATTTACTGATGATATGTTTTCGGAAGGCAGAGAAGTAGAAACTATGACTAGGAGAGAGCCGCAATGACCTATATGTTGGACACGAATATTTGCATTTATGCAATCAAACATAAACCGGAGCAGATATTAAAGCAGCTTTATGTGCATTTGGAAGATGGTATGTGCATCTCTAGCATCACCTTAGCAGAACTCGCACACGGCGTGCGAAAAAGTCTTTATCCGGAAAAAAACGAAGAAGCACTCCTGCAGTTCCTCTCTATCCTTGACATTTTGGATTTTGATGATTTGGCGGCGATGGAATATGGGAAGATATGCGCGCACCTGCAGAGGCAGGGGAGGCCAATCGGTGCGATGGAAATGTTGATTGCCGCACATGCAAAATCAGAAGACCTTATACTGGTAACGAATAACCTGCGGGAGTTTAAGCGCATTCCGCAGCTGAAACTGGAAAACTGGGCAAAATAGAAAAGGAGGTAATGGAAAATATGAGTACCGTTATTTTAGCGTGCAGTTCATTAAAAGACTATGTCGAAGAAGCGCAAAGGAAAGTCAGCAGCAGCTTTCCGGTTATTTATTTAAATAGAATTTATCACCGCGATCCAAAGGAAATGCAGGAGACATACCAATCAGTAATCTGAAGGAACCGGGACATTTGTATGTGCGTGAAAAAGATCCGGGCAGAGAGTGTTTTCATGCTATTTTTGAAAGATTAACAAAGAATCTGGATGAGGAAACGAAAGAACGCTACCACAATGACTGGAAGCAGCTTTATAGCGGAATCGACATTATGGACACTGGCTGAACGACTGCAGAAGAGAGGCATATCGGGAAGTGGGACGAACAGTTTTTGGTACTGCAAAAGGTCTGTAAGGCAGAGAGGGCACAGATTTTAATTGCTTAGGCCTTGTGAAAACCTATACAGTCTCACGAATGCTGTAAATTAACACGTGAATAAACTTGTAAATTTTATTACAAGATGATACAATAAAAGAAAAAAGGAGTTGAAAGCGATGCCCAATATAAAACCTGTTTCGGATTTGCGAAACTACACCGATGTACTGAAAGAAGTCGATGCTTCAAGCCGCGTTTATCTTACGCGAAACGGACATGGCGCATATGGAATTCTTACAATGGCTGAAATTGATGAACTTGATCGGCTGAAAGCAGCGTATACGTTATTTTCAAAACTCCAAAAAGCGGAAGAAAGAGCAGGAAAAGAAGGCTGGATCGATGCCGAAGTGCTTGAAAGAGAATTGGGGGTATAAGAATTTTTATATCGGACATTTACCACGAACGAGAAGACTTTATGTGGAAAATGTTTGGAATCAGACTGCGTACGCAGGAAAACATAGATTATTGGGGAGAATAAACCAAAAGAAAAGAGGTGTACTCATGTGTACAGCAGCAACTTATAAGACAAAGGATTTTTATTTCGGCAGAACGCTGGATTATGAATTTTCGTACGGTGAGGAAATCGTGATTATGCCGCGGAATTATCCGATTCCGTTCCGCTTTGAGGAAACGGACCGCAAGCACTATGCTATTATCGGCACGGCGCATGTGGCGGACGGATACCCGATGTTTTATGATGCGGTCAACGAAAAAGGTTTAGGAATGGCAGGCCTGAACTTTGTCGGAAACGCGGTTTATCGGCAGGAAATTTTACCCACAGAAAGCGGCACTGAAAAAGCAGCACAGGCGGCGCAGTATGAGTTCATAACATGGATACTCAGCCGCTGCGCGAATGTTTCCCAGGCGCGGGAAAAGCTGGAAACCCTGAATCTAACAGAAACACCATATAACGAAATGCTTCCGGCGGCGCAGCTTCACTGGATCCTTGCTGATGAAGAGGAAGCCATCACGGTGGAATCCGTGGCGAACGGATTAAAGATTTATGACAACCCGGTGGGAGTTTTAACGAATAACCCGCCGTTTGACATGCAGATGTTCAACCTGAACAATTACAGAAATTTGTCGGAAAAGAACCCCCAAAACACTTTCGATCCTAAGATTCCGCTCGCAGAATACAGCCGGGGAATGGGTGCACTCGGACTTCCGGGAGATTTATCCTCTATGTCGCGCTTTGTCCGCGCTGCGTTTACGAAGCTTCATTCGATTTCGGGTGCTTCAGAGGAGGAAAGCGTCAGCCAGTTCTTTCATATTCTGGGCTCGGTCGAGCAGCAGAGAGGCTGCTGTGAGGTCGCAGACGGCAAATATGAGATTACCATCTACACCGCCTGCTATAATGCGAGCAGAGGCATTTATTACTACACAACTTATGATAACAGCCGCATTACTGCGATAGACATGCATCGGGAAGACCTGAACGGAGAAAGCCTTGTACGATTTCCGATGCTGACCAAGACCGATATTTTATGGCAAAATGTGTGGTGAAACCCAATCTTTCGTATATCGAATAAACTCTTTTACAACCGCGGAGCAATCCGTAAGGCTTTTCGCGCCGAGGACGATGGTTCTGTAAATCGGTGTGTCGAACGGAAGCGCGCAAAGCGGAAACGGCGAGCTTTTGACCGCGGTTTCGGAGAAAATCGTGTAGCCAAGGTTTTGGCTGACGAAAGCCATCGCTGCGGAGTCGCTTTCCACGGTAAAAGCAGGTTTTGGCGTGCTACCGAGTTCCTGAAAAATTTCGGCAAGCTCCGAGTTTGCATCGTTTTTCATGGCGATGAACGGGTAGTCGGCAATCCTGCCGGCCGGAAAGAGAGTTTTTCCTGCAAGCGGATGGGACGGGGAGACAATTGCAAGCATCGGTTCTTCTGCAAGCTTCAGCGTCTGAAGCGCTTTGGCGGTCGGGAGTATGAAAAAACCTAAATCGACATCGCCGCATAAGACCATTTTTTCAGCTTCATCGCGGTTCTCACAGCTTACGAATTCAAAGGAAATATTCGGGTAATCTTTGTGAAATGCGGCGACGATTCCGGGAATCCAGTTTGCCAAAATCGCTTCGAAGGCAACAATGCGGATTTCGCCCGCCTGCAAAGCGTTTATCTCGTTGATTTTCTGTGCAAGCTGCCGCTCGGCGTTATGAATCTGCTGAATCAGAGGCAGCAAAAGCTCGCCTTCAGGCGTCAGCGTAACGCCTCCGTATTCTCGAGAAAAAATTTTGATTCCCCAGGCCTTTTCTGTATTATTGATACTGTAAGCAATTCCTGCCTGCGTGTAGCCGAGCTTTTCGGCAGCTTTTTTGAAACTTCCCGCGCCGGCGGTTTCCAGCAGAACCGAACTATTTAAATTATCCAAATCTTAATCTCCAATCGTAAATATTAAATTAAAGAAACTCTTTTAATTTCACAAAGAAATTCTTGTTTTACTTTTAAGTCTACACCCATTATACTGTATTTGTGTGCAAAAAACCACCCAAAGCAGCACTTCGCCACGGAGGGCTGTTTATTTTGTCGAAGGAGAAACGATATGCTGCATAATATACTTGCATTTGCGCCGCTGATTTTACTGATTGCAATGGCGCTGATTACCAAAAAAATGGCGGAATCCATGGTGATTTCGGTATTTTTTGCGACGATACTGCTGTATCGACAGAACAGTCTGGATGGGTTCTTAGACATGGCATATGATGTGCTTGCGGATTCATCCTTTCAGTTTGTGCTTTTTGTAATGATTGGATTCGGAGGGCTGATTACGCTTTTTCAGGAGTCGGGAGCTTTGATGGGCTTTCGCGATTTTCTGGACAAGTACGCTTCAGGGCCGAAAAAGTCAATGTTTTTGGCTTGGGTTATGTCATTCATCATGTTTGTGGATGAGTACCTGAACGCGCTTACGGTTACTTTTTCCATGCGTGACATCACCGACAAAAGCGGCATACCGAGAGAACATCTGGCGTTTCAGGCACATGCGATGGCCTGCTGCCTGTGCATGACGATCCCGTTTACGAGCTGGACGGCATTCACGGTAGGGCTGATTTCGGAATACGGGCTCGGTTTTTATGACTATGTCGAGTCAATTCCGTATATGTTCTTCCCGCTTCTGATGCTGGTGCTTTGCCTTTTGCTTATCTTTGGGCTTTTCCCGAAGGTTGGAGAGATGAAGCGTGCGTATCAGCGTGTGGAAAACGGAGGCCCGGCGCTGCTTATTGATGAGAAGGCGGACAAACTGGTCGATGTAGGAAGTGTGGACGAGGAAAAGGTTTCATCGGAGCTGAATGCAATTATTCCGCTGGTCGTTTTGATTGCAGGAGTGCTTTTGTGTGATAACGATCTTCTGCACGGACTGGTGCTCGCGCTGCTTGCACAGTTTGTCCTGTATGTAGGTCAGAAGATTATGACGCTTGCAGAGTTTTTTGAGAATTTCTTTAACGGTGCGAAGTCGATGACATCCCTTGCGATTGTAATCGGATTCGGCTTTATTCTTAGCAGAGAAAACCGCGATTTGGGAATGTTTGATATTTTAATCAACGGCTTCGGAGGAAAGGTTCCGGCATTTCTTCTTCCGCTGATTGCGTTTATCCTCGTGGGTCTTACGACATTCGCGGTGGGAAGCTGCTGGGTTGTTATGACGATTTCGATTCCGATCTTCATGCCGATTGCGCTGTCATGCGGAGTGCCGCCGGTACAGATGATTGCCGCGGTTATGAGCGGCGTGGCGATGGGCTTCAGCCTTTGCTTCTATGCGGACACCGTTTTCATGACGACAGCGGGAACGGGCGTCTCAAACATTGCAATCATCAAGACGACCATTCCTTATGCGATTGGGATTATCATTCTGACCGCAATCGGATTTGTTATCTGCGGCATCAGCGCGATGGGAATTTAAAATACGTATAATACGCTAAAAACTTGTTCTTATATACCTGCCCTGCTCCATTCGGAGCAGGGCGGTTGTCATTTTCGCCATCTGAATTGCGCTCGCCGCCAAAAGCGAAGCTGCCGCCAAAGTCGCGGCCGCCGTCCTTTCCGCCGCCGCCACCTGCGTTCATTACACCCATAACATTAAGATCTATGCTTGATGAATCAATGAGAGCGCTTGCATCTTCTTCCTGTCCGCTTCGGGTGGACGGAATCGTGCCGTCAAGCTGACCTCGGATACTTTCTGCACGGAGGGAAACGGTCTCTTTCAGCATTTCCACGGCGGACTTGTATTCTGTATAGGAATAGAAGGAAGTCGGGTCGGATTCAACTAAATCGTCTATCTGCGATGTTATGCGCGATACTGTATTTTCAAAGATTCCACCGCCGACATATTCATCCGTAAGCTGTCTGAGATACTCATGGTACTGCTCAAGATATTCTTCGTTTTCGAGGAGCGACATGAAGAACTGTCTGTCTTCTGTGCTGACACCTGACGAAAATGGAGTGTCAATCGGGAAATTGATAACATCGCTTGCATCCTGAGACTGGAAACCGCCGAAGGCGAGGTTGTAGTCCCATGGGATGATGTTCAGCTTGGAATCACTTTCATATAAATAGTAGTTGTGTGCCATGTTTCCGGAAAGGCTGTCAAGGTTCACGACGAAGGTCTGAACCGCCATATAGCGCAGAACATTGTCTACATCCATATACTCTGCAAGGGTCTCGCTGTCGGTGCCATCGGCGCAGATGTTTTTAAGTGCTTTTACAACCCTGCGGTGGTCTTTATCGGTAGTATTGAACACGCTGCCTTCCCAAATGGCCTCGTAGCTGTCAAGGCTGTCATCGATGTAGTTGAGGCTGGCACCGCTGCCGGAGCCCATGCTGAAGCCTTTGCCGCCCATGTCGCCGTCGGCCTTGTCGTTTTTTTCGCTGTCACTATCGGAAGGTCTATCCGGAGGCGACGGCATATCCTCGCCGCTCGGCATCTGCGGAGGATTTCCGCTTGGTTTTTCAGTCGCACTATCTGCGTCGCTTGTGGAGTCGGGCTTCTCACCTGTGAAGTCCGGCATTTCTCCGTCCCAGTCTTTCATCTTGCCGGGACCGCCTAGTTCCATGCTGTCAGGCTTGTAAAGCTCGCCGTAGTTCGTTCCGTAGTTTCGCATAGCGAAGCTTTCTTCGACAGGCTCAAGCGCAAGGTAAACGCCGTAATATTCTCCGTTAATCGAGACCTTTGCATAGTTGTACAGGCTTGCATCTGCGCCGAGGAAGGCAAACATATCATAGCAAATCGCTTCCTTCATCATCGTCGCATCGCTGTAATTGTTGTTCAGGACGAGCTTGGAAAGTCCGTCGCAGTTCTGACCGTCCACATACTCATCGAAACTGATTTTGAAGCTGTAGCGGTCGGAATCACTCGAAGCAACCATGGAAAGGCTGGTGTTGCCTTTGGCACGGAAACCGACATTTTTATATTCCGTCCCGTTGACTGTCACATCACAGGAATAATATTCCTCGCTGATGGCATTTTCCAGCAAATCCTCCCAATCCGATTCGGAAATGGAAACATCGACATCGATAATCGAATCCGTCGAAAAAAGAAAGTTTTCATACGCCATGGAGATGCCGGAAGCCGAAGCCTGCGTGGTCTGCCCGAAAACGAGCATGAAAACAAGCAGGGCGGCAAGGGCCAGAGCAGTGATGGACAAAATGATTTTGCCGATGTGCTTATTGTCAATCATCTCAATCACCCCTACGACATATACTCTCCGTTGTAGCTTACGAGGGCTGCACTTTCAACACCCGAAATCGCGCCGATTTGGCTCACGAAAGCGGTCGTAGCATCCTTCAGCTTGACTTCGTAAGAAAGCTCGATTCCCTTCGGAGTTACAGTTTTTGCCTTTATCACATACTTGGACGCGGAAGCCTTCAAAGCCTCAACTGCTGAATTTTCCGCAGTTTCGTCCGAAAGATTCAGGACGAGCATATACGGATTTTCGTGGGTTTTGCGGCTCGCCATAACCCAGATGACTGCGCCGATGATAATGGAGCCGATGAGCGCAAGTGGAATGAGACCTGCACCGACAACGATGCCGCCGGCAAGTGCCCAGAACAAGAATACGATTTCAATCGGTTCTTTGATTGCAGCGCGGAATCTGACGATGGAAAGCGCACCGACCATGCCGAGTGACAAAATTACGTTGGATGTCACCGCCATGATAACCAGCGAGGTCACAAGCGAAAGTCCAATGAGCGTCAGCCCGAAGCTTGAGGAATACATGATTCCCGCCGAAGTTTTCTTATAGATAAAGAAGATAAAAAGTCCGATGATGAGCGCGCACGCCATGCCTAAAAGTGTGTCGAGCATGGAAAAATCCGATACGCTCTCGAGAAAACTGGATTTAAAAACATCATTAAAAGTCATTGTAAAACCTCCGGTATTTATGCCATGCTGCGGCATGACGCGTATTTTGAAAAAGCTTGCAGTCTGGTGCAGTGCGGCTGCACGATATGCCGAATCATTTCCGGCAGAAATTCATCGTATTTGACTTCCATAATCAGAACAGGGTTTGCAAGCGGCGTCTGTGACGGCTCGAAGAACCAGTCCGGAGACAGCCCTGTGGATATGTCGGAGTCAAAGGTTATGCGGACATTTCCTGCCGGGCAGACATATGCCTCGCGGTTGTAGCGCACTACGGAGCGGGGGCGGAGCAGCTGTGTCTGCATTTTGAAGCCGAGCTCTGCGATGAGCGGTGTCTGCGAACTGAGAAGCCCGCTGTGGCTGCCGTCCAGAATACGCAGGCAGTCATCATAGGAAAGCGATGCCGAGTTTTTCAGGCAAAGCCCATTTACTTTCTGCTTCTTTTCCAGAAAAACCGTCTCAAAATCTTCTTCGTAATAGCGCAGCCTGAACTTTTCGCGCAGACTGACGCCGTGAAGCTTTTCCTTCAGGGCTTTGTCGAAGCAGTTGTCAAAGTAAAGACTTGTAATCAGGTATCTGCCGTCCGCTCCCGCGTGCTTGTCGGGATGCATGACGACCCGAAGCTTTTGGCGAAGCGACAGATAGTTTAAATAGTCGAGCGCGTATTTGTGCTCGTGGCGATATTTGCCGGGCGGGTGTGCCGCAATCAATTCAGTCATTTTGATGGCCTCCTTTGGATTTGTTACCCAAAGAATACCATCCCATGATTGTGAAACGATGAGTCAAAAGAGGAAAACTTGCGAAAAGGAAGTGAGGGTTTTTGGATGATTTTGCGACGAAAAGGGTAGAAGGGGAAGAGATACTACAGAAATAACGGAGGAAATTATGAAAAAAATACTATGTTTACTGCTTACAGCAAGCATGATGTTTACGTTCGCAGCGTGCGGAAATAACGAGCCGAGCGAGCCAAGCGTGCCGGTGGATGATAATCCGCAGATTTCAGATGAGATAGAGAACACAACGGAAGATGAAGAAAAAGCAGAAGAGCCGGAGATTTCCGAGCCGGAACAAAAACCTGCCGAAAAGCCACAGCAAAGCAAGCCTCAGCAGAACAAACCACAGCAAAGCAAACCTTCATCGTCTAAAAACGATTCGTCATCAGAAGAGAAGAAGCCAACATCTGCGCTCAATCTTTTGAGCACAGTTTGGAAGTCATATAAGGAAAGTGAGAAATTCCCGGCAGCAGGAGGAGACTTCTCCGAGGAGAATGCGAGAGAAAACGCTCCGGGCAAATTCAGCACAAGTGATTCCGGCGCTCTATCGTCCACATTGGCGGTTCCGGAAGATTCCGCTGCTCTCATCAGCAGTGCTGCCTCCCTAACGCACATGATGAACCTAAACACATTCACAGCGGGATCTTTTAAGATTAAGAACAAAAGCGATGTGGACAAATTTGCGAGCGCAATGAAGGACAGCATCGAAAACAGGAGATGGGTATGTGGTTTTCCTGACAAAATGGTCATTATAACCGTTGACAAATATGTTGTTTCCGTTTTCGGCGCGGCAGATTTGGTTGACACATTCAAATCCAAGATGCTGGCAGCGTATAAGGATGCAAAGGTGTATTGCGAGGAGAATGTAGAGGCATGACGAAAACGAAGAAAAAAGGCATCATATGTGCGGTGTTTTCCTCACTGCTCCTTGTGCTTCTGCTTCTTACATCGTGCGGAACCGATGAGCAAGGGGATGTCAAGACCGATGAGAAGGGTTTTTACTCCTATGACGGGTATGTGGTAAAGACGGATTATCCGCTCGACGAGGACTCCATCAATAAAGCGGCGGAGAAAGTCAAAAAAATCTATGATATGTATCTTGAGGGCACAAGCGTACAGGCGTATTATTCCATCGTACCTGACAAGAACTTTTGCATAGGTGCGAAGGCAGGCGTTGACACTATAGATTATAAGAACATGGCTGACCTGATGAAATTAAAGACCGATTATATGCCATATGTTGATATAATGGGGCTGCTCGACATTACGGATTACTATAAAACCGACGCGCACTGGCGGCAGGAGAAGGTTACAGACGTTGCCGCAAAGCTTGCCGAGGCGATGGGCGTAAGCCTGAATGCCGAGTATGAAACGAAAGAAGCAAAGGCGGATTTCGTCGGGGCGTACAGCCGTCAGTCAGACCTTGAGATGGAGGCAGAACCGCTGAACTATCTTTATAATGCGCTTTTTGACTCCTGCAAAGTCACGGATTACGAAACAAATAGTGAAATGCCGATTTACGATTTAACGAAAACAGAAAGCGAAAAAGGTGAAGGTTACGATATGTTCCTCGGCGGCAGCAAGTCGCTGATTACGATTGAAAATCCGAATGCCACGACGGATAAGGAGCTCGTGATATTCCGCGATTCTTTCGGAAGCAGCATCGCGCCGCTTTTCGCGGAAACCTACAGCAAGATAACGATGGTCGACATACGCTATCTGCCAAGCGAGATGGTCGGCAGGTTCGTGACCTTCGACAATCAGGATGTGCTTTTCCTTTACAGCACGCCCGTGCTGAACAACAGCGTGACGATGAAATAAATTTTTCAAAAAAATTTCAAAAAAGCACTTGTGTATTCCTGAAAAAAATAGTATACTAGATGAGTGATGTGCGGTCGTGGCGGAATTGGCAGACGCGCAAGACTAAGGATCTTGTGTCCCACAGACATGCAGGTTCGACCCCTGTCGACCGCACCATTCATAAGAAAGCATTCCTTCAGGGGGGTGCTTTTGTTGTTTTAAGGGGGATCTTATGAAAACGAATTATTTGATTATCGGAGCAGGGCCGGCAGGGATTTTTACGGCGCTGGAGCTCATCAGAAACGGACACAAAGGAAACGAGATTACGATTGTCGAAAAAGGTGCGGCAATTGAGAAACGCTCATGCCCTAAGACGCATACGGGTAATTGCGTGGGATGCAAGAACTGCAGCATCACCACAGGCTTTTCAGGCGCGGGGGCTTTTTCCGACGGAAAACTCTCACTTTCACCGGATGTTGGTGGAGACCTTCCTGAGCTGATTGGCTATGATTTTGCGAAGGAACTGATTGACTATGCAGACAGCATCTATCTTGAATTCGGAGCCGATACCAGAATCGAAGGAATTGAATTCCCGGAAGAGATTAAGAAAATCAGAAAGCGCGCCATCAAAGCCGGGCTGAAGCTTGTGGACTGTCCAATCAGACATTTGGGAACAGAAAAAGCGCAGGAAATTTATTATAAAATTGAGCAGTATCTTCTCGGTGAGGGTGTTAAGATGCACTTTAACAGCGAATGTCGGGATTTGCTGATTGAAGACGGTGTCTGCACAGGTGCGATTGTCGAAATCAAAGGAAAAGAAGAAAGAATTGAAGCAGGCAGGACCATCGTCTGCACCGGACGCAGAGGTGCGCTTTGGCTTGAGACGCTTTGCGAAAAATACAACATTCTGCA
>JALERA010000112.1:0-6176 GCA_022764365.1 Bacillota bacterium | reverse complement strand
GTCGTATTAATCAATGCATTATAGTCTCCGGTATATTTCATTGTGTACCATGGTCCGCTAAGATCCTTTTGCGGATCCGAATAGGTGATTTCATACCATTTTTTGTCTGCATTCCATACTATTGTAAACGGAATTTCGTTTTCTTGTAATTCTACTAAATTGTCATTCTCTCCGTAATGATAAAATTTAATGTTTGTAGCATCGTTTTCTATATAAATAAATTTACGCTTATCTGACGGGTTCTTGTGTGCCACATCATAAGCTACATCCGGTCTAAGATTGATTTTTGTTTTAATTGTTGCCCCAACATAATCAAAATATTGAATGTTTCCGGCTTCATATTCACCTGTTTTCTCGTTATATCTTGATTCATCAATGACATATTCTCGCAAAGTCTCATCATAAGTCAAATCTAAATAGAATGAATTTTCCTCATTTCCATTTTTAAGATATGGATCATTACCAGTATATTTAAGTCGATACTGATACTTATCTGTTACCTTTTCTCCTTCTTCATCACCGGTTTTATTTTTTGAATTGTCTAACGCAATTTCAAATACAGGGCTAAAACCCTTTTTGTATCCAACATATTTAATAGAATATATTTGATATTTGTCATCAAGTTCACTTTGGTTTCGCCAATTGTCCCCGTTAATTTCTCTTGCTTGTATTACAAAATCATCGGCTTCGCCAATATAAGTTCTAGCTTCGTCACTCTCGCCATCAACAACAAATCGTGCATCCCTACCCGTAGATTCATTTACAACATAGAAGCATGTCTCCCATTTGTTCATAAGAGTGTTAAATTGCATGCCTGTGCCCTGACCGTTTACCCACATGCGGTCAGTAGGACCGGTATATCCGTTTACAACATATTCGCTCGGATCTTGAAGCATTTCAAAGCTAATCGTATATCTTGCATCTCTATCTACAGGTGCAATTTCCTTATATAGTAATCCTATACATACTTTGCCGTCTGCAATATCTTCCATCCAGTTACCATTTTCATCAATTGCACATGCTCCGATAAAATATCCCTTAAATCCGCCACCGTCTGCAACAATTGAATCAGCTTCATTAAACTTGTATTGAATTGTATAGGTTCCGTCATTGTTTTTATTCAATTTCAAGGCTTTAATTGAATTTGGATTTTCCTTTGAGGTTATCCATTTTTCACGATCGTTTTCTTTACCTGCATAAAACGATATGTATGGTTTTTCGCTATCCGTTAGTTTCGCAAAGTTTTGATAAACCCAATGGTTATTCACGAATTCCATATCGGCAAGGTAAAAATATCCCGTATAGCTTGCATCTGCAGCCCCAAGGGTCGGTTGCTCCATAATTCCAAAATCATTAGTGTTCATAATTTGAGCTTGCGTAAGAGTGTCCAAATCTGCCCTTGTACTGAAAACTAGATTTTTAGGGGTTGATTCACCGGTTTGTATTGCAAAATTGAAAACATTTTCATGTTGAGGGTCATCTTCCGGAAGAATTGGCCAAACATCATAGCGTTTTGTACCTTTATCATAATCGCTTTGCTGGCTACTATCCGTCATAATTCGGTAATGGTTTTCCTCAGTATTTTCTTTTATCCTTACTATGCGAACCCCTTCGCCTTCCAAATCACCTTCATTCAGAATGTATTTGATATTAAAGTTTTCTGTTGTTAAAGCCCTAATTGTACCTGCATCTAAATCGCCTTCTCGATTTTTCATTTGTACAAGATACAAATATCCTTCTCTGCTGTTTGATGCACCGGATATTTCAAGCCAATCATAAACCCCCTCTTGAATTTTTTGCGGAGGGTTTACATTGTCGATAGGCTTATCGGTAAAGATCATACGCCACTGTGGCCACCTTTCACCATCGTCGTTACGGTTATTCTTAATGGCAATCAAAATCGCTTCAGGTTTACCAATTTCATACAAACCCTTTTCATTGCAGCCATAAACTTCTGAAACATTACCATTGTCTTTGATTATGTCGATACTTTTTAGGATTCCCAGTTTTGCATTTAACTCAGCACATGGAATATTTTTTGCTTCCGGTGCAATTATGAGATTATCAACGGTATTCCCGTATTTCCTCATTGCTTCAATTACATCATTGCTTGCCCTTCCATCATATTCATTATAAAATCCAAGGTTTGTCAGAGAAGCATTCCAATCTCTTGTTAACGCCCAACCATTGCCTTCTATAATCACATCGTTTTGTGTTCCTTCACTCACATAGAATTGCATGCTTGTATCAAAATTATTCTCTTTGTTATCATTATCAACACATTTGACATTGATTGTATAAAGCCCGGTAGCATCAACCCTGTTCCCGGCGGTACCTTCTTCTGAATTTTTTGCATTTCCAACGCGTAAGATGAAATTATAGATTGGATCTTCATCACTACGTTTCAAGTTGTTTTGAACTTTAATTCTAATAGGATATACTGAACTTTGTGCTTCGCCATCTCCTGTGAGCTTGCAGATGGCATCACTCACACCATCTTTATACACCTCAATTGTAAACCCATCGAATTCTCTAAGGAGGCAACCGCCCTCAATCTCTTTGTATGTAATTGGAGCCTCATCGCTAATCAATCCGGATTCCTCTTGTTTAACACCGGTCATCAACATGATTCCTGTATCTACTCCGAATTTCGTAATATAAGGTTGGGCATCACCTAAGGCTTTAGGTCCGTCATCATACATAACCGCTAACACATCTATGTATTTCGGTCCGTCATCATCGCCGTTGCCATCTGCCCACGCCATGCTCGGCATCATGGTCAGTACCATGCAGAGCGTCAGCATAAGCGCAAAAACTTTTTTCTTCATATTCTTCCTACTCCTTTCAGGCAATGAACCATCGCCATGTTAGTTAAAGATGTATCACTTCTAACATTTTAACATGAATGAAATTAAAAAACTTATGCACCATGCTAAGTGATAAGTTTTTTATAGAAATTTTTATTTTTCGCTGAACTTGAATGTCAGTCTGCCATAGTTATGACCCACCTGAATCAGTGCATCCCCACCGTCCGGGTTGTAGAATGTCATCTTGTAGATTTCATTGTTTGGCCAACTGTTTTCCTTTTCACATGGCTCTATGGTAACCCTGTCGTCGTCACAGATAGGATCTGATCCCTCAAAGTTAATCGTAGAGGCAAGATAAAGGGTTACCTTGTCTGCAGCCTTATAGTCTATCCGTACAGCCGTAACTTCATCGGATGCATCCCAAGTCGGTTTAAGCCAGTTCTCTGCCATCTTGTTAAAATCGGGCTGCGCGCTGTATGCACTCACCGGATCCGCAGTCACCATGACGCGAACCGCATATTTCTCTCCGTTCTTCTCTGCATGTACGAACCCGTCCACACCGGTTTCCATTTGCGATGAATCAAGTCTCCATCCCAGCCATTCCTTTTCGTAGCCGGTGATTCTTCCGATTGATTCATCCGCATAGACCGTCCATGTATCGTCAACGCTCACGCCATCTTCTGTGTACATAGGAAGGCACTGGCTGCCTGCTCGTGAGTTGTACAGCAGGGTTTCTCCTTGTGCACCGGCAAGGTGGATCTGCAGTTCGCCGTTTTCGGCTCTGTTCATTTCGCTATGTGAATCATTCCGATTGCCGTCTAAGCCTATTCCTATAATGACCGCAACGCCAACCACAAGTGCTATGACGCATAACAAAATCCACTTTTTTCGTTTCACTGTTGTGCCGGCTTCTTCTGAGGTATCTTTGAGTTCCTCCCGGGAAATTGCATAGCAGAGTTCCGTCATGTCCTGGTACCTGTCCATAGGATTCATTTCTGTACACTTCTGAATTATTTTCTCTGCTCCGCCGTTGCGATACCGCAAAACTGCCGGGTGCTGCCCCGTAAGCAATGTGTTCAAAAGGATTCCCACCGCATATATGTCAGTACGGATATCCGAACGGGTCAGCCCGAATTGCTCCGGTGCCGCATATCCCGCCGTTCCCAAAACTCGCGTGTCGTTCCGTTTGCCGGGTTCTATTCTCATGGCTGCATCAAGGTCAATTAAGAAGATTTCGCCCTGCTGGTTCATCATTACATGTTCCGGTTTGACATCCCGGTGAATGAAACCGCTTCGATGGAGTAAATCTAGTGCGTTACAGGTTTTGGCGGTAATATTCATCGCTCGCTTTTCATCCATTTTCTCGCCACCGTCGATCATTTCCTGAAGAGAAACACCGTCAACAAACTGTTCCTCAACCACAAAGAATTCATCCTCCCACCGGCAGTCGTAAACCTGTGGGAATCCCTTGTATCCTTGTTTTTTTAACATTTCATACACCGGCATTTCATGGCTGTATATGCGTAGCACGAAACAGTCTTCCTCGCCTCGGCTCATTAAGTATACTCCGCTATCCGGTTTTTGGCTAAGTTCCTTGTATTCTGATACCTTATATTTGCTAATAACTGTATTGAAATCCATATTCCTTTAACCTATTCCTCCCAGCATTGCTCCTGCAATCAGAGCAATCAGCGCACATACGCAGTAAAGATACTTCCCAAGCGGATGAAACCAGCTCCCTATCTGCTTCTTGCTGCCTTCGCTTACAGCTTCAAGCGCGGTCTCCTTCTTGAGAACCCAGAAGAACATGATTCCTGCAAGAAGTGCTCCAAGCGGACAGATATAAATCGAAACCACATCCATCCACTGCGAAGTCCACGGCTGAATCATTATCGAAATAACTGCACCGATTATACCGATTGTCAGCACCGCAGGCACTCTCCTAAATCTCAGTTTTTCCTGAAGAAAAGCAACCGGAACCTCGTAAAGGTTCACAATTGAGGTTGCTCCCGCAAACAGAACGCATATGAAGAAAATCATTCCCACAACGCGGCCGCCTGCCATGCCATTAAGCACATTTACCAAATAAACAAACATGAGTCCCGGGCCTGCCGTGTCCGGCGTAACGCCGCCGACGCCCATCGCGGGCAGTATAACCAAAGCCGCAAGAGTCGCCGCAAGCGTATCGAAAACCGCAACATTGCGTGCTGCACCCGGAAGATCTTCGCCCTTGTCCAAATAAGATCCGTATATTACCGAGCCGTTTCCCGCAACCGAAAGTGAGAAGAACGCCTGTCCGAAAGCAAAAATCCATACCTCCGGATTCAGTAATCCCTTCGTATCCAGCGTAAATATATATCTGTAGCCTTCTCCCGCACCCGGAAGAAACGCGATGTAAACTCCCAAAATCAAGAATAAGCCAAAGAGCAGCGGCATCATAATCTTGTTTGCTTTTTCAATTCCGCCGCCGATACCCATCGCCATAATGGCAAGAGCAACCACAAGACCGACGATCTGCCATGTACCGTTTCCGACATTGAATATGCCGCCGTCTATCATCATTTTAACTGCTTCGCCCAAAGTTTTTGCTCCCGGTGCCGCACTGTCAAAGGTTCCTCCTATCACAGCCATGTCGGTTCCCATAGCGTAAAGCTTTCCGGATATCCCCATAAAGCAGTATCTGAAGATCCAGCCCATTACAACTGTGTATCCGATTGCCAGTCCCATCGCGCCGATAACCGGCAGTGCGCCGACTGCCTCACCGACGCGCTGCTTTCCGAACCGCTCCTTGGTGCATTTTCCGAAGGCTCCCACAGGTCCTGCTTCCGCCCAGCGTCCGAGCGCAAACTCTTCAATCATACCCGACGAAGCGATAAGTATTACAAATAAGATATACACGACAAAGAATGTCATTCCTCCGTATTTCGATACCATGATCGGAAAACGCCAGATGTTTCCCATTCCAACTGCCGAGCCGATGCAGGCAATGATAAAGCCCGTCCGGCTTCTGAAGCGGTCTCTTTCCATGTTATTCCTTTTCTCCTTCTTTTGCGCTCATTCCGCGCTTGTATTTTTTTTTGCTTGTTAATAATACCATATCTTTACTGAAGATTCAATTTTAAAATTTTTCGGGTTTAAAATGCAAAATCTCTCCGATTAAATTTCAAAAATCTTTCGGGTTGAAATCCAAAAATCTCTCCGATTATGCTTGCTAAATCTTTCGGGTTAGCATACAAGCGCCCCGACGGTGTGTATGTGGTGCCGATTACCGCACTGAAAAATTGAATGCACGAAGGTCTTGAATTTCTTTGGAAAGAAGTCTATAATTACCTTATTCAAACGACACGATGCAATGTAAAAAAGGAGATG
>JALERA010000111.1:0-21392 GCA_022764365.1 Bacillota bacterium | reverse complement strand
GGACGAACTCGTTTCCGCAGTCATCAAATTTCAGGTAATGCATGATATTTCAAACACCGGAAATGTCGGACAGCAAACATGGTCTGCCCTCTTCAGCGACTCGGCAAAGAGCATGGTTTCCGATTATGAATATTCACAAATCCTTGCGAATTACGAAGCAATGAAAGTTCAGCGTGCGGAAGCAACGGAACAGATGGATCAGCTCACGGTTAAGACTTCTTCCACCGCTTCCAAAGGCGCCATGAACCTGACCTGGAGCAGCAGCTCAGCAGTCCTTGATATTGACAGCGTTCAAATCGATGGCTACGAGCTTTGGAAATCCACTTCCAAGAGCAGCGGCTGGCAGCTTCTGAAGAGCACGACCGGACAGAAGTTCAAGAACACTTCCAATATCAAAAAAGGCACCCGTTATTACTACAAGGTGCGCGCCTACAGAGAAATCGGCGGTCAGAAGATTTACTCGCCGTGGTCGAATGTAACTTATAAGATTGCAAAATAATAACTACTGACAATCAAAACGCGCCACCGGGCGCACCCAAAAGGAAAGCTGCCATGTTAACGAAATCCGTTAATGTGGCAGCTCTTTGTATCTGAGTGCTCAAGTAAGCGAAACTTCATGCTGGAAAAATTAGGCAATTCCTACCAAGTGCCTCATATAGACCCCCTTTTCGTGTATCTTCGCCTGTTTAACACCCATTTGACCACGTTTTCCGCCGAATTTATGCCATGCTTTTACCCTTTTCAAAAATGTCATATTCTGGGATGTTGGAATTTCAACGTTTTTCCACGGTGTCATTTTTGTTATTATTTTACATCAGCATCTTTTTCACTCTAAGAAGCCATCAGATACACGAAGCACCCCTTTATAGAGCTGCCCTTCGTGTAAACGCTATTTCCGGCTTCGTAAATAGTTCAGATCTATGAAACGCAATCCTGTACAAAAGGGGCTGCGCCCTAACGGTTATTTTCCGTTAATGCAGGCAGCTTTCTTGAAAAATGGAGAGTGATTGCTCACTCTCCATACATGAAACGTTTTCATTCACTTATTTGGCTGCGTGCTTTGTCGCTTTGCGGATGCCCAGCAGTGCGCCTGCTGCGATCATTCCGTAAATGGCCAGCGAAAGCGGCAGATTGTCGCCGGTCTTCGGCACGCCGTTCGGATTATCGTTCTTGTCGTTCGATTGTTCCGGTTTGGTCGGCTTGTCCGGCTTTTCCGGATCAACGATTGGTTCCTCTGCGTCTTTTTCGTAAGTGTTCGTAACCGTTATCGACTTGCTGTCGATCAGTTTGAAATCATTCTCGCTGAATGTCTGGCCAATCTGCTTATAGCCGTCAACCGCTGCGGACACTTCCGTAAGCGTATATTCACCATTTGGCAGGAATACCGTCTGCGTTCCGTTTGCACCCAGCTTAACTGTCTTAACAACAGCTCCCGTTGCCTTGTCTGTGATATTAACGGTAACTTTGTAACCCGCAGGAACATTGTCAAGGCCTACAACCTGCTTGTTAAGCGTAAGTGTATGAAGGCGCGGTTCGTAACCGCCGCCGGGCTTGGTGTAGAGGTTGTTGAATGCAATCTTCGTCTGCGTCTGGTATTCAGAATATACAGGAACATAGTTCTCAAGTGTAGTTCCTTTACCGCTTATAATCTCAACATCGCTCTCCGGTCCTTCCGCAAGCATTGCATTTGGCAAAGCAACCTTCGGTATCGTTACTACATATGTCGCAGTTAAGTTATATCCCGGGATATCCGCGTTTTCTTCATAAACTCGATACGCATCAATATAACGATATTTCATCGGAATCTCTACTTTCCAAGTGTAAGTTGTTGAATTTCCGTTTTTCTCTATCTTGGGATCGTCACCTTTTGTAAGGATTATTGGTTTCTGTGCATCGTCCCCATCATCTTCCGTCATTCTTTCCAATATAATCTTGAAGTTGCTAGGAAGTTCAGAAATGCCACTGAATATTTTCGTTACTAAGATTGTTCCTTTTTTAACTTCATACTCATTCTCAAAAATAAGGTCTTTAGGCGTTTGCGTTTCTTTTGATATGGTTACTTCTTTTGATTTCTCATCAAGAAATTCGTTATAGCCATATATTCCGCTAGTGCCGATTTCCTCTATCGTATGTTCACCTACTGATAAGCCGGAAATTGTAGCCGTTGCAGTATAAGTTTTGTCCTCGCCTGTTGGTGTGAAATTTTCAAAGCGAACGGTAAGCTCCTTCTCTTCATCAATTTTGAAGTCAATATCGCAGTCACCAGGTTTGTCTGCACTTTCTACACCTTTTATGATTTTCGTAATCTTTAAGCTGCCTAATTCCGGCTCCGGAGTCGGCGGGGTATTCTTCTTTACAAGTGTCCATGTATAAGTAGTTTTGGCCTCTGTATAGCAGTTATCTGTATGATAATGTTCTTCTGACTTCTGCTTGGAATATTTGTCTACAGGCACAGTTTTTTTGTCAAGCAGGAAATTTTCCAGATTTTCAAACCAGCTACCATTATTTACTCTCCAGTAATAATAAGTTATACCTAGAAGAGGTATTTTTTTCTCGTTAATAGTTACTCCGTGCTCGTCAGGAATACATTCGTCTCCTGCTTTTAGCCCTGAGCCAAGTGGTCCGGTTCCTTTGTAATAGTATTTATCTACATAAGTAGTTTCCTTCTTATAATGCTTGTCATTCTCTACATAATCTTTGGCATCAATAGATTCCCACTCTTCTCCCCAAATTATCTGACCATTTTCCTTGTCACACTGCAAAACTCCGGCTTCTTGGCCTTCAACCGGTCCCTGCCATTCAGTACCTTCCGGAGCTTCAGGCAGCTGGTTTTTATCATTAGTATAGAAGGTTCTCTGATCGCCTACGTTAAGTGTAGATGTAGGTGTTTCACCCTCAGCAAATGCATATGGAACCATTGTTCCGATTACCATTATCAGGCATACTGCCAGTGCCAGCACTTTTCTAATATGCTTCTTCACGTTTTCCTCCTTGTTTAAATAGTTTAAATAATAATTGCTCTAACTAATCTCTTTAACCTTAAAAACTCTTCTCTTAATACTGCCTCCTTTCCCCGGAAAAACAAAAAACCGAAGATAGGGCGCAATGCGCCCTTCTTCGGTAAGAATTTCAGTATGAAATTTATGAAAAAAGACTCGACAAGATAATGTCCGACGACTATGCTTCCATAAGCCAAGCCAAGCCAAGCCAAGCCAAGCCAATAAACATTGTCGCATTGCTCGATGCCATTGTCAAGTCCTCCTTCGTGAATATTTATATATTGAATTGTATTAGATTTTTCTTGAAATTGCAAGTATTTTCTCAAGCAGCAAAGAAGTCAGCTTCATTACGCTTCTGTGAAGCGTGGGGTGTTTCCCCCGCTATTCCGCTTTCCGCACGATACATCCTTTCTTAAAGAAGCAGATGGCATATTTCAGAATTTGCTGATAGCCGTCTTCTTCAATCGGGACTGCGTACTTCTGTGCTTCTATCTGTGCGAGGGCTTCCTCGCACTTCTTCTCCATCCCTTGAATCGTGTCTGAAATTTTCAGCTCCAGAATCACCGCTCTGCCTCTGAATTTCAGTTCCGTCATCACAATATCGGCTCTTCCGTTTCCGCTCTCGCGGTTGGATTTTACGCGGTAGCCTCCGATATTCACAAGCAGCCCCGCCATGAATCCATGATAGAAATTCTCGGCATATTCGTAATAGCTGATGGTGTCCGCAAGCTGACGGTTAATAAAGTCCTCCGCCGCCCTGCAGTCACCTGTTTCCAGTGCAAGCTTCAGCGGACTGCGGTCGATCTCTTTCATCCTTTGGTCGAACCAGTAGGAAATAGAATTGTTATAAATCGTCTTAATCTCGGTATTCGGAATCGCCATGCTCAGATACAGGGTCTCACCTGATTCGTCCTTTCGCTCGCTTATTTTTTTCAGATAGCCTGTAAAGAACAAGAAATTCCAAAGGTTATCCTGCGACTGGTGAATATCTCCGTAGGTAATGTCCTCATGCACCGGTTTTTCAATCGTGCCGCCGTTAATTAAAGTTTCCAAATCCTCTTTTGCCTTCTCATCCGCTTCCCCCACCATTTCACGAATAATGCTGTTGGAAGAGGTATTCGACCAGTACGGCAATGCAAACTCGGTCACATGGTCTTTTCTGTCATTGACATATTTGAGAAGGCTCCACGGATTATAAATCTCAAAATTGTTAAAGAGGTAGCCGTCATACCATTTCTTTACTTCCTCAAGCTGCTTTCTCAAACCATAGTATGCGAGCAGTTCCTCCACTTCTCCCTGTGTAAAGCCGAAAGCGTTTCCGTAGCGTGTATGAAGAACGCTGTCCGTCTCTAAGTTGTTCAGCCCCGTAAAAATGCTCTCCTTACCGATTCTGAGACACCCCGTAATTACACTTTTTTCAAGGTAGGGATTGGTTTTTAATGCCGATTCAAAGAGTGATCGGATAAAGTCAATCATTTCGCCATAAAAGCCCCTGAAATATGCATTTTCCAGCGGCACATCATACTCGTCGATGAGAATCAGGGCTTTCTTTCCGTGATATTTGAAAAGGCATTCCGAAAGAAACGCAAAAGCCGTCGCATATTCATCATTGGAACTTTTTCCGAGTGATATTCTTTCAAAAATTTCTCTGTTACGCTGTGACATATCTCCCTGTAAAACATAGCTGTGTCTTTCAAATTCCTTGCAGATTTCGTTCACAAGGCATGCATATGCCATCTCAAAATTAGGCTGCTTCGCCGACTTTAAGGTTAGGAAAATCACCGGATACTGCTGCTGATGCTTCATAATTTCCTCGCCACATTTGGTAATCGCAAGTCCGTCGAAAAGGTATCCGTTGTCAATCTTTTCACCTTTTTCGGTAATTTCGTCCTCAAAGAAGCGACGAATCATAAACTGGTTCAGCGTCTTGCCGAAGCGTCTTGGGCGGGTAAACAAAATTACTTTCGCATTGTTTTCAATCAATTGCTGTATCATCAGAGTTTTATCAACAAAGTACCCGTTTTTATTAATAATTTCTTTAAAATCCTCCACGCCGATGGAGATTTTCTTTTTTACGGTATCGCTCATTTCATTACTTTCCTTTCGAGAAGTCCGTTTTTCGTCCGTCCCACACTTTATATTCATAATATACTTGATTTTTAGAAAAGAAACAACAAGAAATGCACTGCATTTTACGCGGGATGAAATATTCATGACTCACCTATCACACCCTCCCGCATATACTGAAATAAAGTATATCGGGAGGTTTTTTATGTCTGCAGGCAAAAAATTCTACGCAAAGCAGATTGACAAAGCGCTCGCTTCTGCCAAGGAAGTTAACCAAGAGGAGCATCCGCGCATCGTCGTTTTCAGCGACTGTCACCGCGGAAACGGCACATGGAACGACAGCTTTCTGAATAACAAGACGCTTTTTCAGGCCGCGCTCGGCTATTACCGTGAAAACGACTTCACCTACATAGAGCTTGGCGACGGCGATGAGCTGTGGGAAAACCGAAAATTCTCGGACATTGAAGAAATCCATGCCGATATCTTTCAGCAGTTTCTTCCCTTTATCCTTGACGGAAAAATGTATATGGTTTGGGGAAATCACGACATGGTGAAGAGCCGCAAAATGCCGCTCTCCTCTTCCCTGCCGCCCTGCTTTCCGGCAGTGCGGATTTGCGACGGCAGCGGAAATATAAAATTCAATCTGATTCATGGACATCAGGTGGATCCTCTGAATAATCAGTTTTGGAAGGCGGCGCGGTGGATGGTACGTTACCTTTGGAAGCCGCTCGAGCTTGCGGGAATTAAAGATCCGACCAGCTCGGCTCGCAATTACAAAAAAAGAAAAGCCGTTGAAGAGCGCATGGCGGACTGGGCGGCATCGCGCGAGTCAAACCTGATTTCCGGTCACACCCACCGTCCGGCCATTCCTTCGGGCGCCGCCGCTTCGTCGATGAGCAGAGGCAAATACTTTAACAGCGGCTCCTGTGTTCACCCAAACACTATCACCTGCCTTGAAATCATCTATAATCAGGTCAGTCTCATCAAGTGGACTTCATGTCCGGATGAGAACCGCTATCTGAAGGTCTGCAGGCACGTAATCGCAGGCCCTGTTTCCGTGTAAGCCGCGTTCCGCCGCTTACACAGGCGCGCCACTTATGCATGCAGCGCATGAGACACGAAGGCGCGCCGTGCGGCTTGTATTTTTCCCCGCGAAATGTTACAATATATAAGTTATGAAGAGAAAAAAATATAGACTCGCGCTTGCGCTTCTTCTGACTGTCACGCTGATTCTGGCATCCGGCTGCGCGCAAAGCGATATAAATGAACAATATAATAAGAATGCTTCCGAGGTGATTCTCTGCGCCGGATTTTCTGAATACGACTGGACGCGGAATGTTTTGGGCGATAATCCGGCAGGAATCGATCTGCGTCTGCTTAACACCGGTGGTGTCGATATGCACAGCTATCAGCCTTCCGTTTCGGATATGGTTCAGATTGCAGACTGTGACCTTTTGATTTATACGGGCGGAATTTCGGAGTTTTGGATTGACAAGGCGACCGCTTCCTCGAAGAAGGACAGCATCAGCGTGCTTTCACTGATGGAGTATTTTGAGAAGAATCCTGCGCTTTTCCCTGCGTACGAGCAGGAAGAGCACGACCACAGCCATGGGCATGAGCACGAGCATGAAGACGAGGATGCGAACCTGCACGGGCACGAACATGAGGAAGAAGTGGACGAGCATATCTGGCTCTCGCTGAAGATGGCGCCTGTGTTCTGCGAAAAGATTGCAGATGCGGTTTCGCAGCTTGACCCCGCAAACGAGGATTTATATAAGCAAAATCTGACGAGCTACCAAGCGCAGCTTAAGGCGCTGGACGCGGAATTTGAAGAAGCTGTGAGCAGAGCCTCGGGGGATGTGCTTTTGTTCGCCGACCGTTTCCCTTTCCTGTATCTTTCGCAGGACTACGGAATCCATTGTCACGCGGCCTTTCCGGGCTGCTCAGCGGAAACCGAGGCAAGCTTCGAGACGATTATCGACCTTGCCGATGATTTGATAACGGACGGGCTTTCGCACATCGTGATTCTCAAAAACAGCAAAAAAAATCTCGCAGAAACCATCATCCGCGCTTCCGAAAAGCAGGATGTACGGATTTGCGAGCTTGACTCTCTGCAGTCCGTAACCTCCGAGGACATTGACGGAGGTTTTACCTATCTGAACGCAATGAAACAAAACAAGGAGGTCATTTCCGAATGTCTCAGCTGATTGTAAATAATCTGTCGCTCGGCTATGACGGCATCGTCGTGTCCGAAGGCATCAATTTTCAGGTCAACAAAGGCGACTACCTGTGCATCGTCGGCGAAAACGGTTCCGGCAAATCCACATTGATGAAAACGCTTCTCGGCCTGCAAAAACCGCTTTCCGGGGAAGTTGTCCTTTCGGACGGGCTGTCGCGCATCCAAATCGGCTATCTGCCGCAGCAGACACCGGTGCAGAAGGATTTTCCCGCATCCGTGCAGGAAATCGTCCTGTCGGGATTTTTGGCGTCGCTGGGCACTAGACCGTTTTACTCGCGCGCGCAGAAACAGGCTGCGCTTGACAATATGAAAAAACTTGGAATTTATGATAAGAGAAACCACTGCTACCGCAATCTTTCCGGCGGCCAGCAGCAAAGAGTTCTGCTTGCCAGAGCGCTTTGTGCCACCTCGCAGATGTTGTTTCTGGACGAGCCGATTTCGGGACTTGACCCGGCGGCTTCCGCAGAAATGTATGAGATTATTGCAAAGCTCAATCGCGAAGAAGATATCACGATTGTGATGGTTTCCCACGACATTGAAGCCGCTGTCAAATACGCCAGCCACATTCTTCACATGGGAAGCAGCATGCAGTTTTTCGGCAGCAAGGAAGAGTATGTGCAGACTCCGCTGAAGGGCAGGTTCCGTCTTTCAAACTTCGTGGACGAGCCGCTTTGCAGCCGTGCGGAAAGAATCAGTATCAAACCAAGGAGGTCGGTAAGAGATGAATTTAATAAGCATGATTAGTGACTACTTCTCGTACTCCTTCGTGTGGTACGCGTTTATCGCCGGCATCCTTGCAGCGCTGTGTTCCTCCCTTCTCGGTGTGACGCTCGTTCTGAAGCGTTACTCGTTCATCGGAGATGGACTTTCGCACGTCGCATTCGGCGCGATGGCGATTGCGGCGGTTTTGTCGGTAAGCAATAACCTTCTCATCGTCATGCCCGTGACGATTATCAGTGCAGTGCTTCTGCTGAAGACCGGACAAAACGCAAAAATAAAAGGCGATGCGGCGCTCGCAATGATTTCCGTCGGCTCCATGGCCTTCGGCTATCTTTTGCTGAATCTTTTTTCCGCATCTGCCAATATTTCGGGGGATGTATGCAGCACGCTTTTCGGCTCTACATCGATTTTGACACTGACTGAGAGCGATATTATCCTCTGCGTGTCCATGTCGATTGTGGTTATTTTAATCTTTGTGCTTTTTTATAATCGGATTTTTGCGGTTACCTTTGACGAAAGCTTTGCAAGTGCAACGGGCGTTAATGCTTCCGCCTACAATCTGCTGATTGCAATTACTACGGCGGTTGTCATCGTGCTTGCGATGAACCTCGTCGGCGCGCTCCTGACTTCGGCTTTGATTATCTTCCCGGCGCTTTCCGCCATGCGGATTTTCAGCACCTTCCGTCAGGTTATCGTCTGCGCTGCCGTTTATGCGGTTGTCACTTCCGCGGTCGGAATTTTGATTTCCATCATCCTGTCAACGCCTGCGGGCGCGACTATCGTGGTGACGGATCTGCTCGCCTTCGGCATCTGCAGTCTCATCGGAAAAATCAAAACATGCTGAGCTGGTCGGTTTCCGGAAGTCCCTCGAACACGCCGTGATTTCGGAGACCTTCCACAGCAGTTTTGTTCAATTTCGCTCTCTTCACCGCCTCTTCAATCGTGTCGAATTCCTTGAATTCATATTCGCTTTGGAAAGCCTTTGCGGCATTTTCGCCCACGCCTTCAATCGCTACAAACGGAAGCAGAACCTTGCCGTTATCCACGCTGAATTTCGTCGCAAGCGACTTGCCCAGCCTTGCCGGAGTAAACTCATAGCCTCTGGCATACATCTCATAGGCAACCTCATAGATCGTATAATCATCCTTTTCCTTCGGAGCCGCATTCGTTCCCTTCGCATCGATTTCATCCATTTTTGCCAAAATCGCATCCTTGCCTTTCAGAATCGTCTCAGCATCGAAGTTCGCAACCTTCGTTGTGAAATAGGTCGCATAAAACTCCTGCGGATAGTAAACCTTATACCACGCCATACGGAAACTCATCATCGTGTAGGCAACCGCATGGGCGCGCGGGAACATGTATTTAATCTTGTTGCAGGAATCGATGTACCAGTCCGGAACATCATGCTCCTTCATCGTCGCAACCTGCTGCTCGTCGAGGTCTTTCTTTCCCTTACGGACAATTTCCATGATTTTGAACGCAGTTTCATTCTCAACGCCCTTCAAAATCAGATAGTTCATGATGTCGTCTCGGGTCGAAATAACTTCACGCATCGTCGCCGTTCCGGAGCGGATATAATCCTGCGCGTTGTTCAGCCACACATCCGTGCCGTGCGAAAAGCCTGAAATTCGAACCAGATCGGCGAATTTATCGGGCTTCGTGTCGTCGAGCATCTGCCGCGTGAACGAAGTTCCGAATTCCGGTATCGCATAAGAGCCGTGCGTAAATTTATAGTCCGGATCTTTGATGTCGAGTGCCTCAATTCCGTTGAAAATGCTCAGCACCTTTCGGTCGGTCAGGTCAATTTTCAGTGGGTCCGTACCCGTCATGTCCTGAAGCTGACGGATCATGGACGGCACATCGTGACCGAGAATATCGAGCTTCAAAAGGTTTTCATCGATTTTGTGGTAGTCGAAATGCGTTGTGATAATGTCCGTGTTCACATCGTTTGCCGGATGCTGAATCGGGCAAAACTCAAAGATCTCATGGTCGTCCGGGCAGATTACGATGCCTCCCGGATGCTGGCCCGTCGTCCTTTTTACACCCGTGCAGTGCTGCGTAAGTCTGTCCTTCTCGTATTTATTTACAGGAATGTTTCTCTCTTCAAAATATTTTGCGACATAGCCGTAAGCGGTCTTTTCCGCTACCGTGCCTACAGTTCCTGCCTTGAAAACGTTTTTGTCGCCAAAAATCACGCCGACATATTTATGTGCCTGCGGCTGATATTCGCCTGCGAAATTAAGGTCGATATCGGGCTCTTTGTTCCCTTTGAAACCGAGGAAGGTTGCGAAAGGAATCGTGTAGCCGTCCCGCTTCATAGGTGTGCCGCAGTCCGGGCAGTCCATCGGCGGCATATCGACGCCGCAGTCGTACTTCTGCATATCGCCCCAGATGATTTTCTTGCAGTTCGGACACAAATAGTGCGGGTCGAGCGGGTTTACCTCCGTAATTCCCGCCATCGTCGCCGCAAAGGATGAGCCAACCGAACCTCGGGAGCCTACCAGATAACCGTCCGACAGAGACTTATTTACGAGCATCTGTGCGCTGACATACATCACCGCATAGCCGTTGTTTATGATGGAATTCAGTTCAATATCCAGTCTGTCTTCGATTTCTTTTGGGAGCGGGTCGCCATACTGCGCGTGCGCACGCTCCATGCAGGTATTTCGCAGGGTATCCTCTGCGCCTTTAATCTTCGGCGGGAATTTTCCTGCCGGAACCGGACGGATTTCGCCGTCCACAAGGCTAGCTATGTAGTTCGTATTTTCGATTACGACTTCGCGGGCACGGTCGCCCAGATAAGCAAATTCCGCCATCATCTCGTCGGTCGTTTTCATATAAAGACCTTCTCCGTTTTCCGCATCATCGTAACCCATGCCCGCCATGACAATATTTCGGTAAATCGCATCGTCAGGCTCCGTATAGTGGGAGTCCGTCGTTGCTACGACGCGCTTTCCGAGCTTGTCCGCAAGGGCTACAATTTTTTTGTTGATGGCGCGCAGGTCATCCTCGGTCTCGACACGCTTGCCATCCAGATAAAATTCTTCCTCGAGCATAAAGCGGTTGTTGATGACCGGCTGGATTTCCAGATAGTCATAACGGGAAGCGATGCGTTCCTGCTCTTCCGGGCTTGCCTGCTCGGTAATGTGCTGGGTATGCGTCCTCTTGTTGTACGAAACGCGCTTGACCATGGAAAGGAAAACCTCGCCGTAGCTGCACGCGGAGCCTATAATCAGGCCCTCGCGGTGCGCCTCAATCACCGACCACGGAAGCCTCGGTTTTTTATAAAAATAGTTAATATGAGAATAGGAAACCAGCTTATAGATATTCTTAAGCCCTTCCTGTGTTTTTGCTAGAATAATGATGTGATTCGTCGGCTTGGTTTTGTAGTCGATGTCTCCGTTTTCGTCCCTGCAGTCCGCATCGTCAAAGACATAGCCCTCCACGCCGTAAATTACCTTAATCGCACGGCCCTTTTCCGCCTGCTTCTTCGCCTCCGCCGCGCAGTCCGGGAATGCCTGCACCACGCCGTGGTCGGTAACCGCAACCGCCGGCTGTCCCCACTTCGCCGCCTGTGCCACGATGTCCTTTGCTTCATTGAAACCGTCCATCTGGCTCATCTTCGAGTGGATGTGAAGCTCGACACGCTTGCCGTCTTCCCAGGTATCCTCGCGGCCGATTTCTCTGTCCGCTTTTTCGAGGTCTTTGAACATAATCGTGTTCATGTTCTCAAAGGTATCCCACTGCACCTCGCCGCGGATTTTGACCGCATCGCCCGGCTTCAGCAAATCGTTGATTTCGCCCCACTTGGCTTCAGTCACGAACGCCTTCGTGCAGACGGTCGTCTTGTTATCCGTAATCAGAAGCGACACGAGATGATTGCCGTTCTTAATCAAGCGCTCCGAGATTTTGAACAGAATTCCCTCGACAACGACCGTTCCCATCTTCGGGTCGATGTCTCTGAGCTCAACGGTTTTGCCGCCCGGTATATCGCGTCCCATAATCCGGTTTCCCGATGCAGGAAGTTCCTTCTCCTTACGCTTCCATCCGCCTTCGCCGCCTTTTGCGCCGAAGCCTCCCTTTGGCTGAAATCCGCCGCCTGCGCTTTTTTCACTTTGTTTCTGCGTTGCTGCAGCACGCGCTCTGACCTCCTCACGGTATTCCCGTGCCGTCTGCTCGATTTCTTTTCCCTCGTTTTCGCGGAAAAACTTATGCATTTCTTCAAAACGCTGCGTGTTGTTTTCGAATCGGACTTCAAAATGCAAGCCGAATCTTTCCCTGAGTATTTCACTGAATTTGCGGGCAAGTCTGTCGTTAAGCTGCTCCGCGGCAAAATCCCCCAGGGCATAATAGGTAACCACGCGGTCTTCGATTTTGACTTCTTTCTCGTCAATCATCTTGGTGATGGAAACATATTCGCCGTTTACTTCTTCAATCATGTACGGCAGAAAAAGCTTTACAAGGGTTTCATCCTCAAGTATCGGATTCTCGTACTCAAAAATAAAATTTACATCCGTGATGACATCCAGCTTATGAATGATAATTTCCTTTATTTTCTCATAATCCAAAAAAGGTATGACAAAATTCAGGCGCACCGGCATATCCAGCACCCCTGTTTCCTTGTGAATCACGGCTTTTCCGAGTTCGAAACGGTATTCGCTTTTTTGTCCACCCAAAGCATCCCAATTGATGCTCCCACGGATCAGATCCTTCATATATTCGCCTCTATCATCTTAATCAGTTCGTCAACAAGCAGATCCTCTGATACCGCTTTTACGATTTCGCCTTTCGAAAAAAGCAAGCCTCTGCCGTCTCCGCCGCAGATTCCGAAATCTGCCTCCTTTGCTTCGCCCGGGCCGTTTACTGCGCAGCCCATCACCGCAACTTTGAGGCTTCTTTCTCCGGATTTCTCAAGTTTTTCGGAAAGCGGAAGAAGCCGCCTCTCAACTTCTGCCGCCAAAGCCTGCAAATCCACTTTCGTTCTTCCGCAGGTCGGGCAGGACACCAAGTCGATTCCCGCCTTGCGGAGTCCGACATTTCTCAAAATTTCTTTTGCGAAAATTACTTCCTCGACCGGGTCCGCGGTTAAAGAAACGCGCATCGTATCGCCGATTCCCGCAAGCAGCAGCGCTCCGATTCCGATTGCCGACTTCACCTTGCCCCTTTCAAGGGTGCCGGCCTCCGTGATTCCGATATGAATCGGATAGTCCGTCTGCGATGCCAGAATTCGGTGTGCATCGTAATTAAGCTTTACGTCCGAAGACTTTATTGATACGACCATCTTGTCATAGTCGAATTCCTCGATAAGTTTCAGGTTATTCATCGCGCTTTCTGCAAGGCCCTCCGCCGTCACGCGGCCGTATTTCTCAAGAATCGGTTTTTCAAGCGATCCTGAATTCACGCCTACGCGAATCGGAATATCATGCGTCTTTGCTGCTTCTACGACCGCACGCAGTCTTTCGTTTTCCCCGATATTGCCGGGATTGATTCTGATTTTGTCTGCTCCCGCATCAATTGCTGCCAAAGCAAGTCTGTAATCAAAATGAATGTCTGCAACAAGCGGCAGGCTGTGCGAAACTTTCTTTCGTACATGCGAAAGCACCTCTGCCGATTCCATATCCGGCACAGCGATTCTGACAATGTCGCATCCTGCTTCGCAGAGTCTGTCTATCTGTCTCAGCAAGCCTTTTTCATCGCGCGAATCCACATTTGTCATGGATTGTATCGTAATCGGCGCATCTCCCCCTATGAAGAGTTCGCCGCATCTTATCTTCTTGGTTTCTTTCATATCACACCTAACCGAATATTCTTACAACATCGTTGAATGTTACATATACCATGAGTACCATCAAAAGCGCCAGGCCGACGAAATGAATGGTTCCCTCGACTTTTTCGCTCACCGCTTTGCCGGTAATCGCACTGTAAAGCACGAAAATGATTCTGCCGCCGTCCAGTGCCGGAAGCGGAAGCATGTTTATAATTGCCAAATTGAGGCAGATCAGCGCCGTGAGGAATCCGTAATACCAAAATCCGTACTGACTTGTCTGGCTTACCATCTGCACCATTCCCACAGGCCCTGTGAGTTCATCGGGACTTGCTTTTCCGGTAAAAAGCTGCCCGAGTGCCGAAAACATCATCTTTGTCATCCCCCAGGTCGACTGTGCGCCCGCAACCACAGCTTTGAACGGGCTGTGACTGATCTTGCATGTCACACCCAGCACATAGTGGCTGACCTTATTGCCCTGTGCGTCCACGCCTTCCGCAAGTGTCGGCCTTACCTCCGCACCGTAAAGCATTCCGTCTCTTTCGTAATCCACAGAAGCGGATTCACCTTCCGAGAGGCCGCCGAGTGCCTCCGAAATCTGTGACCAGTCGTCAATCCGGTATTCCTTGTCGGTCGTAATGCTTATAATTTTGTCATTTGCCGTAAGTCCCGCAGCCTCCGCCGCACTTCCTGCCTGTACCTCACCGATGGTGGTCGTCGTAAACCCACGGATTCCGACAACCAGGCACATGATTACGATTGCACATGCGATGTTCATGAGCGAACCCGCCGCGAGAATCAAAATTTTCTGCCACGGCTTCTTTCTTCCGAAAGCCCTCTCGTCCTCCGAGTCTTCATCCTCCCCCTCCATCGCACAAAATCCTCCGATCGGAAGAAGCCGGATGCTGTGAAGCGTCTCTCCTTTTTGCTTTTTCCAAATCACCGGACCCATGCCGAATGCAAATTCGTTGACCTTGACTCCGCATTTTTTTGCGGCAATGTAATGCCCCAATTCGTGCGGAAAAATCATGATGCAAAACAGTAAAATAGCAAGAATTGCTGTCTTCATATAATCCCCTCCGTATATGCTCTGGTTTGTTTGTCGATTTCTAAAATACCCTCTAAATCTAAATTATATGCAGGTTTATGCGCATCAAGAATCCGCCGAAGCGTATTCTGTATGTCCGTAAACCGTATTTTCTTCGCAAGAAATGCCGCAACCAGCACCTCGTTGGCTGCATTCATAACCACCGGGCAGCTTCCGCCGCGTTCAATTACTTCGTATGCAAGCCGGATGCAGCCGAATACATCCATGTCGGGCTTTTCAAAGGTCAGGTTTGCGCCTTCCGCAAAAAAATCAAGTTCCCGATCGTCACTCACAAGTCTGTCCGGATACCCGAGTGCAAGGCTGATTGGAATTTTCATGTCCGGAATGCCCATCTGTGCGATGACGGAATTGTCCTCAAATTCAACCGCCGAATGCACGATGCTCTGCGGGTGGACGAGAATCTGAATTTTATCCGCATCCACATCAAACAGCCACTTGGCTTCTATGACCTCAAGGCCCTTGTTCATCATCGTTGCGGAATCAATCGTAATCTTTGCACCCATGCTCCAGTTTGGATGTTTCAGTGCCTGCTCAAGCGTTACGTTTTCAAGCTGCTCTTTCGTGTATCCCCGGAATGGACCGCCGCTCGCCGTCAGAAGAATTTTCTTAACCGGACGGTTTTGATTTCCTTCTAAACATTGAAAAATCGCGCTGTGTTCGCTGTCCACAGGAAGGAGCTTCACTCCCGCCTCCGACACGGCATCCATGATAAGCGCTCCGCCCGCAACCAGCGTTTCCTTGTTTGCAAGTGCGATATCCCTGCCCTTGCGCACGGCTGCATACGTAGGCTCAAGACCTCTCATTCCCACAAGGGAGTTAAGCAGCATCTCACAGCTGCCCTCCGCAGCCTCGACAAGTCCTTTTCGCCCCCACGAAAACTCGGTTTTCGGAAAACGCGCAGATAGCTCGGCTGCGTCTTCTTCCTTTTCCGTAACAGCAAAAGAAGGCTGAAACATTTCAATCTGTTCAGCCAGTCTTTCCGTATTTTTTCCGCAAGTAAGCGCCTCAACCCGAAACCTGTCCGGGTGTTTTTTTATCACTTCCAGGCTCTGCGTTCCGATGGAACCCGTACTGCCTAAAATCGTAATTTTCTTCATCTGCGTATTATGTCCTTTCGCTCGGCTCTTAACCAAGCAGCCATTCTATCCTGCTTTCGTTTACCAACAAAATGCAATAATAAATCATCGGTGCCGTAAAGAATACGCTGTCAAATCGGTCAAGGATTCCTCCGTGTCCCGGTATGAGATTGCCGTAGTCCTTGATTCCCATCTGGCGTTTAAATGCCGATGCCGCAAGGTCTCCAAACTGTGCCACAACACTTCCCGCAACCGCAATAATCATGCATTCCATCACCATATCCGGAACAACCAGGCAGGCGAAAACCGCACAGAAAAGCATGCTTCCCATAACTCCGCCGACCGCACCTTCTTTGCTCTTTTTAGGGCTGAGATGCGGACAAAGTTTATGCTTTCCGATTGCCATGCCCACAAAGTATGCCATGATATCCGTCCCGAACGACGCAAGGAATACAAGCCAAATCAGGATGCTGTATTCACTTCGGTCAATCAGCACAATGTGGAACGGGAAAAATACGCAGTACAGGATTCCAAGAAGCGTCGCCGACATATCTTCGAGTTTCCTTGCTTCCACGTTGAAGCCGTATATCATCGATCCCATGACCATGAGTACAACCCAAAGCAGAATCAGTCCCGGGTCACTCGGCGCAATCAGTTCCGCCGCATACAGGAACACGATTGCCGCATATGCAAGACCGTACGCCGGCTTGGTTCCTGCCGCTTCATATCCTTTGTAAAACTCACGAACTCCGATGAAACTTACGACAATGCACGCTGCCATCAGAGCATATCCGCCCAAATATACCAACAGAAGGAGCGGAAGCATGATACATGCTGAAATTATTCTTGTCTTCATTTTTCTACCTTTTTTACCCTTTCCGTCCGCCGAATCTGCGTCCTCTGTGAGTAAACTCTTCAACCATTTCTTCAAATTCATCCGGTGTAAAATCCGGCCAAAGAGAATCCGTAAACGAAAATTCGCTGTATGCCGCCTGCCACAGCAAAAAGTTTGACAGCCGCTGTTCACCGCTTGTCCGAATAATTAAATCCGGATCCGGAATATTGCCGTTCTCATCACCCGTGTAAAGATGCCGCGAAACCATATCCTCGTCGATGTCTTCAGCCGTAATCCGGCCCGCCGCAAGATCTTCTCCGATCTGCCTTACTGCCCGCGTGATTTCCGCACGGCTTCCGTAATTCAAAGCTATATTAAACTGCAGACCGTCGTTTCCCGCCGTAGTCGCAAGTGCTTTCTCTATGCTTGCTTCCGCAGAAGGCGGGATTTGTCTGTAGTCCCCAAGCATATGAACTTTGACATTGTTTTCGTTCAGTTCCGCAAGCTCGCTTGCAACGAATTTGACGAGAAGCTTGAATATGCCTCCCACCTCTTCCTGTGAGCGTTTCCAGTTTTCCGTCGAAAAAGCGTACACCGTAAGGTACTTGATTCCCAATACATCGGCCCGCTTTATGATTTCTTTCATGGCATACATGCCCTGATTATGACCGGCAATCCGTGTCGTCTTGTTTTTTTCCGCCCATCTTCCGTTTCCGTCCATTATAATTGCCACATGCTGCGGAATCTTCGTCTTTTGACTCATTACTTCTCCTATAAAGAGTGTGGCTACAAAAAATAGCCACACAATTATTCATCCTTATTCATTCTTTGCAGGAAATTATACTTCCATAATTTCCTTATCTTTCGCTGCGATGATATCATCGATTTCCTTTGTTGTTTTGTCGGTTGCCTTCTGAACATCGTCCAAAGCCTTTTTGAGTTCGTCCTCTGTGATTTCGTGGTTCTTCTCAAGCTTCTTCAGTTCGTCATTTGCTTCTCTTCTGAGATTTCTTACCGCAACCTTGCTGTCCTCGCCCATTTTCTTAACGGTCTTGGTGAGTTCTTTTCTTCTTTCTTCCGTAACCTGCGGAATGACAAGTCTCACGCACTTACCGTCGTTGGACGGATTAATTCCGATATTGGCAATATTGATTGCCTTCTCGATTTCAGGAATTGACTTCGGATCAAACGGCGTAATCATTAATGTTCTTGGATCCGGAACCGAAACATTCGACAGGTTCTTAAGCGGTGTCGGCGATCCGTAATAATCAACCATGACCTTGTCAAGGAGTGCAGGGTTTGCTCTTCCTGCTCTGACCGTGTTTAAGTCCTCTTTTAAAATCGATATCGTCTTTTTGCTTCTTTCTTCAAGATTTTTCTTAATGGTTTCCATCTTTTCCTCCTACTTTATAATCGTTCCTATCTTCTCGCCCTGAATGGCACGGAGTACATTTCCGTCCTCGGCGATTGCAAACACATGAATCATAATTCCGTTGTCCTTACACAGGGTTGCGGCTGTCAAATCCATCACCTTGAGATCTCTCTCCACCACTTCCATGTGCGTCAGTTCGTCAAATTTCACAGCATCCGGATTCAGTGCCGGGTCGCTGTCGTAAACGCCGTCAATATTCTTCGCAAGCAGTATAACATCCGCATCGATTTCTGCAGCTCGGAGCGCCGCCGCTGTATCGGTCGAGAAAAACGGATTTCCGGTTCCTGCTCCGAAGATTACCACATCTCCGTGCTCGAGATGGCTGAGTGCTCTTCTTCTTGCATACGGCTCTGCGATTTCCTTCATTTCAATTGCGGTCTGTACCTTCGCATCGACACCCAACGCCAGGAATGCGTCCTGAAGCGCCAGCGAGTTCATCACGGTTGCCAGCATACCCATATAGTCCGCCGTCGCACGGTCCATATCCTTGCTGGTTCTTCCTCTCCAAAAGTTGCCACCGCCGACAACGATTGCCACCTGCACGCCCAGATCGTGAATTTCTTTCACTTCCTTGGCAACCTTTCGGGTCATTTCTTCATTGATTCCGAAACGCTGCTCGCCTGCAAGCGCTTCTCCGCTGATTTTCAGTAAAACTCTTTTGTATATGGGTTTCATCCGCTACCTCCCGGGAAATTATCTTTGTTCTCTTCAATCTTATTTATTCTACCATAAAAAGGCCTGCACGAAAAGTCTTTTTCCCTCACAAAATTTTTTTTATTAATGATTCCTGACCATAAGGTGACAGCAGCAGCGGCGGAATGTCAAAAATCGTCCGGCATCCGGATTTTCCTTTTGCCGCAAGCCGGTATGCAGCCCGTGCATACGCTGTGAGAACGGCGCCCGTAAATTCCGGGTTGGAATCCAGTTTCAAAGAAAAATCATAGATGGCCTTGTTTTCTCCCCCGGTTTCTCCGACACGGATTACGGTTCCTCCGTGCGGCATCCTGCCGTGCTTTTCTTTGAGTTCCTCTTTGGATATAAAATGTATGCTCGTTTCGTAACCTTCAAAATAGTCCGGCATATGTAAAATTTCGCGGCGGATTTTTTCCGGACTGCCTCCGTCCTCACAAACCACGAAACATTCCCTCCTGTGGCACTGCCGATTCGAAAGTGCCTTGCATATTTCGCCCGTTCGGATTTTTTTCAGCACATCTTCTTTGGGAATTGTGTACTGGCGCGCATCGAGTACGCCTTCGATTGAGCGAACCGCGTCTGAATGTCCCTGACTGATTCCTCTTCCCCAGAAGGTATAGCTTTCTCCGCACGGCAGCAACGTTTCCGCCAGCATGCGGCTGAGCGAAAACAAACCCGGGTCCCAGCCCGCCGCAATAATTGCAAGCCTGCCGCCTTTCTGTGCGGCATCATCCACTTTTTGAAAATGTTCATGGATTTTCGCATGATTGTCGAAGCTGTCCACGATATTGTAATGCTCCGCATATTCCGGACTTTGCCACGGCAAATCATTTGCCGATCCGCCGCACACGACGAGTACATCCGGTTTTTCAAACTGCATCTCTGCTTTCTCCAGAAGTTTTGCAGCGAGCACTTCAACCCCCGCTGTCCGAATTGTAACCGTTTTCGGCTCTCGCCTTGTAAAAACATTTGTCAGCCGCATATCCGGGCTTGCATTCACCGCGGCTTCCACACCCTTCCCCAGATTTCCGTAACCGACAATTGCGATTTTGATTCTTTCTTCCATTTAAACACTCCTCTCTTTCTGTTGACAATAAAGAAGGCCTGCCTGAGGTGTCCGTAGAACGACTCTTCACCTCGGCAGACCCCGTATGCTACCGTACTCTTATATAGTTCTTGCGATTCTTGCCTTCTCTTTTTATGCGGAAAACGCCAAGCGGCACGATCTGCTTATTGTCCAGCACCCTCAGCACTTCTTCAATGTCACTGCTTCGCAGGTAGAGTCCCGTTCCGCATGACCGGACAAGCTCCGGCGGCAGTTTTTTCATTGTCGAGCGGATTCCGCTCTCTTCAAGCATATCCTCGGCATACGCCGCTTTGTAAAAAGACGAAAATGACAGAATATATTCCTGTTCCACTTGATTTACCTCCTCTTTCGCATGTAACAGCCCGCCCGACGGGTTTTCTTCTAGCCTGTGATTTTGCGGATTGCAAGGTCTTTGAAGCTTGCTTTTTCAACATCTTTCTCTGCCAAAACAGGATACCGTCCGACCTCGTTTCCGGATTTATACACAACCATTTCTCCGACTTTTTCCCCCGCCTTAAGAGGCAGCGGAACATTTTCGTTCAGAGATATTTCGCTCGTAACAGCACCTTTTTCTCCTTTTGCGGTAAGAGCCGTCATCTTTTCCCCCGCCACGAGGCGTACTGTCTCGGGCGTCCCTCTTGCAATCCGCATTTCACCGACGACATCACCTTTTTGGGCAACGACTGCGGCCTCATAGTTTGCAAAGCCGTAGTCAAACAGCTTCGCCACCTGCGCGTTTCGGATTTTGGAAGTCTGACAGCCGAGCGCCACTGCAATCAAATGTGTGTCACCGCGTGTCGCCGATGCACTGAGACAGAATCCGGCATCATTTGTGAAGCCGGTCTTGATGCCGTTGCATCCCGGATAAGCTTTTATCAGTTTGTTTGTGTTGGTCAGTCCGAATTCCTTCTCTTTGCCCGGAAGTCCCACGGTTATCGTGCTCTGCCAAGTGGTAAACCACTTGTGGGTTTCCTCGAAAGCATAGAGTTTTTTCGACATGACTGCTATATCATATGCGCTGGAATAGTGATCTGCTACAGGAAGTCCGTTCGTATTGACAAAATGCGTATCGACCATCCCCAGTTCCTTCGCACGGGCGTTCATGCGCTCCACGAAAATTTCTTCGCTGCCTGCCACATATTCGGCAAGCGCCACACATATAGCGTTTAAAAAGGAGACTTTTCAGAGAGAAATTTCGTTATCCTGTCCTGTAACCGCCGGGTTCTCCGTCCAGGCTGAACTTGTAATTTATTTCAATCACTTTATCTTTATATATGTATATGCTGTCTATCAGGTTCAGTACCATTTCCCTTGTCAGGTCTTCTACATTAAAGTCATCTGTGAACTTCTCCAGCCAGTCCTCAAACTCGGT
>JALERA010000087.1:0-24032 GCA_022764365.1 Bacillota bacterium | reverse complement strand
GAAATGCTGGCGGACTATTACTATGAGACTGGCTTTCAAAACAGAGACCGAAAAAAGGACGACCAATACAGAATTTTGTATGCTTTTGCAAGTTATGCCGCCGCAAAGACGGGCTCGGTAAGGCTTGAAGAAAGAGCGCATGCAAGACTTTTGCGGGATGCCGAGCAAAATATGAATCCCGAAAATTTAAAGAGATTTTTAAGAAAAGGTTGGATTATAAAATGATGAATTTAGAAGAAAAAGACAGAATCGGACAATATTTGAGACCGCGCCTTGAGGAGATTGTTTTTGATGAACTTTCGGACGCCTATCTTGAAAAAGCCGGAATCGCAGACATTCTCACCGGAGTGCCGATTCCGCTGAAGAAGAACGAACTCGGAAACATTTCCACGCTCACGATTGCCAAGTGCATGGCATTTGTAATCGGCTGCGACCCGGAATTCAAATACAAAGAAAATTATATTGCATATATAACGAGAACTTTTGAAGTGCGTTTTGCAGATGCCCTCATCGCTGAAGGCGTGGAAACGGCAGCATCGAAGCAATCGTATGACTATGCATGCATCTTGTTCCGTGCGGCAATGCAGATTGAACCGGACAATGCGAACGCATATTATTGCTACGGACGCGCATGTAAGGACGCGTACGAGGCTGCGGCAGAGACTTTGGAAGCCTCAGAGGAAGCGGAAGAATTTGTCGGCCGCTTTAAGGCGGAAGCTCTTGAAGCGTTTGAAGTTGCAACGCTTAAGAATCCGAAACTTGCAGATGCGTACTATTTCCTGGGCTATGCTTACATAAACATGGGTCTGTATGTAAAGGCAAAACTGACATGGGACGAGTACATGAAGCTGACGGAGGATGCCGCAGACAACGACGAAATCAAGGATATCCGCAAAGAAATCGCAGAAAGGCTTGCCACCCTTGAGAAACCGGTTGAAATCGAAAAAGGCTATAACCTCGTTATTTCCGGCAGATACGAAGAAGGCATTGCAGCTCTTTCTCCGTACAAAGAAGGCGAGTTTGCGTCCTGGTGGCCGCTTTGGTTCTACCTGGGGACCGCGTACGGCGAGCTTGACGAAGTCGACGAGGCAATCGCATGTTTTACAGAGGTTTTGAAATATGCACCGAGCAACATTGAGAGCATGGAAGAACTGGTCAAGCTTTACGAAAAGACCGGAAACACCGAAAAAGTCGAAAAATATACGAAGAAAATCGGCCTTGTGAAGGAGAATATCGAAAAGGACAGGATATTATGGAAAGAAGAAAAACAACCGGGAACGAAGCTGAACTGAATGTTCTGGTAGTAGACGGTCAGGGCGGAATGGTGGGTAAGCAGATGGTTGAGGCTGTCAGGAAGATGGTTCCGGATGCCGAAATCACCGCTGTAGGCACGAACACGCTGGCTACCGCAAGTATGCTCAAGGCAGGCGCAGATAACGGTGCTACCGGCGAAAATTCCGTTGTGGTTGCGGTTCGCAGCGCGGATATCATCGTCGGTCCGATCGGAATTGTGATAGCCGACTCTCTGCTCGGTGAGATTACACCGAGAATGGCAGAAGCGATCGGAAGCAGTCCCGCAAAAAAAGTCTTGATTCCTGTGAACAAATGTAATAATATAATAGTCGGAGTGGGCAGCAGGTCCACATCTTCCTTGATTGCAGAAGCAATCGAGACGATACGTCAAATTGCGGGAATCGCATAAATCGAAAGAAACATTTGATAACTAATTTGTAACCAGAAGGTACATTTTTTCCGGAAGAAAATTCGGATGGAAAAGGTGTATCTTTTATTTTTTGAAAATGGAGGATTTTTATTATGGCAACGAAAAACAGTGAAAAAACGAGAGAAATGGTAATGGCAGCCCTTTGCCTTGCACTCGCCCTCCTTCTCCCGTTCCTGACAGGACAGATAAAAGAAATCGGAAACATGCTGTGCCCGATGCACATTCCGGTTCTGCTTTGTGCTTTTCTGTGCAGCTGGAAATGGGCTGCCGGTGTGGGCGCGGCGGCTCCGCTTCTTCGCTCCGCAATCTGGGGAATGCCGCCGATGGGTCCGATTGCATTCGCTATGACGTTTGAGCTCGCAACGTACGGTCTGATTGCATCGGTGATCTACCGCAGGCTCCCGAAAAAAACATGGAGCATCTACATCGCCCTTATCGCCGCAATGCTCGGCGGACGAATCGTATGGGGCATTGTCTCCATGATTTTGTACGGAGCGATGGGAACGCCTTTCACATGGCAGATGTTTGCAGCAGGAGCGTTTATCAATGCCGTGCCGGGAATCATCCTGCAGATTGTAATAATACCCGTTATTGTTCTCGCTCTTGAAAAAGCCGGTGTGGTACGCAAATAGGCAAAATCGTGCAAAACACCGGCATGGTACGGGAATAAAACAAACCGAAAAAAATTAGGCAAAACACGAAAAAATAATTGCAAAAGCCCTTGACAATGCCGACACAATAGAGTATAATTTCTATTGTTGTCGGCAATAGAATATGTGTTGACACGAGGGCGTTCCGAGGTAGCTCAATGGTGGAGCAGGCGGCTGTTAACCGCAAGGTCGAGGGTTCGAGCCCCTCCCTCGGAGCCATTTTTTAACGGTATTGTTTTTTACGCCGGAGTGGCGGAATTGGCAGACGCACAGGACTTAAAATCCTGCGATCCTTACCGATCGTACCGGTTCGACCCCGGTCTCCGGCACCAATTTTATTTTTTGATGCACTGCCGATAGGAATAATTTTGTGACAATACCATATAATATAATTGATATCGCGGGGTAGAGCAGTTGGTAGCTCGTCGGGCTCATAACCCGGAGGTCGTTGGTTCAAATCCGGCCCCCGCAACCACGCAAGACACGCACTCAGACGATTCTGGGTGCTTTTTTTATGGCATGGCGGTCGTGCAGGGTACGGCTTTGGGCACAGGTTGAGGCCGCCCTTCGGTGATGCAGGCCCCTAAAAAATTATATAATAAAATAATATTTTTTTGAAACTAAACGGCTTCCAAAACCGTCTTATATTATGAAGTCCCAAAAAAGGACGAAATATACAAAGAAAAGGGGATTGAAATATTATGAAAAAGATTTTAATAGCAGCTCTTGCGGCATCTATGATTCTGCTTGCCGGCTGCGGAAACACCCAAAACACGGATGAAGGCAAAAGTGTGATGCCGAATGAGGCCTCAATCTCGATTGAAAACTTGAATTCGGCAGAGTTTCCGGCAGCATTTGATGCTTTTTCTTTGAAAGACGCCGATGGGGCACTCAGCCTGGAGGTGGAGGTATATGACGAAGAGCTTTTTGACGCTGCGGATATTACAGCACTGGCGAAAGGCGACAAAATCACCGCAGACGGTCAGGAGTATACGGTAGACACCGTCGAGGAAAGCGAAACGGGTTTGATTACTGTCAACGGCGGTCTGGAGCAGGGCGGTATCGACTTTGCGACCAATGACAGTGAAGGCGGCGTATATTATGTGGAAGGGATCGACGATACGCATACCTATGCAGACTTAGGCAAGACGACCCTTGCGCTTGCAGACGATTTCACATTTACAGACGATTCCGATTTTGACAATCCGGATCAGAAATACGATGCAGCCGGCTTTAAAAAGCTGCTTGCAGACGATGCGAACGACTACGGATTCAATCAGCACAACACGACGGTAAAAGTCGAGGGCGGCGTAATTACGGAAGTTCATCGAATTTTCAGACCATAAATAAGATGTGGTAAAAGCAAAAGAGCGGCAAAGTCTCCCGGGAAGAAGCGGCAAGCAAGCCTCTCCTCACGGGGGGCTTTTCATTTTTTGATTTTTTCACGAAAACTTCATAATTTGCCAAGAAAGCTTTGTGGAAGAAACAAAAAAATTGTGGTAATATAATCTATATCACGTTTTAAGGAGGAAATCGTATGCATGAGGTGAAGAAACCGAAGAAAAATTTAGCATATTACTATCTCATAGTCCTGATTGTAATCATGCTGTTCAACGCCTTTGTTTACCCTTATATTATAGAGCAGCAGGTAAAAGAGGTCGACTACGGAACATTCATGTCGATGACCGAAAAAGGAAAGATTGGACAGGTTGAAATACAAAGCAATCAGATTATATTTACCAATAAGGACAATACCAAGATCTATAAAACAGGGTTGATGGATGACCCTGACAGAACGCAGCGGCTGTATGACTCGGGCGCAAAATTCTCAAGTGAAATTGTGCAGCAGATGTCACCACTTGCAAGCGTGCTTTTGACATGGATTTTGCCGATTTTCCTATTTGTAGCGCTCGGACAGTATATGTCCAAAAAAATGATGGGAAAAAACGGTGGAAATTCTATGATTTTTGGCATGGGAAAATCCAATGCGAAGGTATACATCAAATCGTCGGACGGAATCAAATTCTCCGATGTGGCGGGTGAGGATGAAGCGAAGGAAAATCTCACGGAAATTGTTGAGTACCTGCACAATCCGGACAGATATAAGGAAATCGGAGCCTCAATGCCAAAGGGCATTCTGCTCGTGGGGCCTCCGGGAACCGGTAAAACCCTTCTTGCAAAGGCTGTAGCCGGAGAATCCAATGTTCCTTTCTTCTCCATGTCAGGATCGGAATTTGTGGAAATGTTCGTCGGAATGGGTGCGTCCAAAGTGCGTGACCTGTTCAAGCAGGCAAAGGAAAAGGCACCTTGCATCGTTTTTATTGACGAAATCGATGCAATCGGTAAGAAGCGTGACGGTCAGTTCTCCGGCAACGATGAAAGGGAGCAGACCCTTAACCAGCTCCTTACAGAGATGGATGGATTCGAGGGCAACAATGGTGTCATTATTCTTGCGGCAACAAACAGACCCGAATCCCTTGACCCGGCACTTACAAGACCGGGCCGATTCGACAGGCGCGTGCCTGTTGAACTTCCTGATTTAAAGGGAAGAGAAGAGATTTTGAAGGTACATGCGAAAAAAGTAAAAACCGCCGGAAATATTGACTATCAGAAGGTTGCGAGAATGGCATCGGGTGCCTCCGGTGCGGAACTTGCCAATATCATGAATGAAGCGGCACTTCGTGCGGTCAGAGACGGCCGCGATACGGTTACACAGTCGGACATGGAAGAAAGCATCGAAGTTGTTATTGCGGGATATCAGAAGAAGAATGCAATTTTGACTGATGACGAAAAATGGCGTGTTGCATACCATGAAGTTGGACATGCCCTCGTTGCGGCAAAACAGACCAATTCCGCTCCGGTGCAGAAGATTACGATTATTCCGCGAACCTCGGGTGCACTTGGATACACCATGCAGGTCGAGGAAGGCAACCACTATCTGATGACCAAGGAAGAATTGGAAAACAAGATTGCAACCCTCACGGGCGGCAGAGCAGCGGAAGAAGTAAAATTCGGCACAGTATCAACGGGTGCTTCCAACGACATTGAACAGGCGACTAAATTGGCACGTGCGATGATCACGCGGTACGGCATGAGCGACGAGTTTGACATGGTGGCCATGGAAACCGTAACGAATCAGTATCTCGGAGGCGATACTTCACTTGCCTGCTCGGCGGAAACCCAGACAAAGATTGACAAAAAAGTTTCGGATCTTATTCGCAGCGAGCACGAAAAGGCAAAGAAAATCCTAAATGATAATATGGAAAAACTTGAGGAAATATCGAAGTATCTGTATGAAAAAGAAACGATTACCGGCGAAGAATTTATGGATATTTTAAATAAGTAAAACGAGAAAAGAAAGCCCGGGGCATGGCTGCCTCGGGTTTTGTATTTAGAAATTGTCGTCATAATCAGGTGCGGTGAGCAGGCTGAAATATTTGTCATGGTATTTGCGGTAAAGTTCGTTGAAATCAGCATCCTGACCGCTGTGAAGGAACTTTGTGTAATCGTGTTGATTCTGCACCGTCTGCGGCTCCATCAGGGAAAGGGTGTTGATGCCGATATTGGAACACTGGTCGGAAATACGTTCGATATTCACCAGAATATCGAGGAAGGTAATGCCGCCGTGAACCGTGCAGTCACCGTTGTGGAATCGGTCGATATGATTCGAACGGAGCTGGGAAACGAGGTCGTCGATGACCTCCTCAATCGGCTCTATTTTTTTTGCGGAAACAACATCAAGCTTTGTAAAAGCCTTGTAAGAATAATCCAGAACCTGTGCGACTGCTTCTCCGAGCACTGCCAGCTCCTGATGAGCAATCGGTGAGAAAACGATTTCCTTCTCCGCTATTTCCGACGCTGTTTCGGTGATGTTTGTCGCATAATCACCGATTCGTTCAAACTCAGAGAAACACTGAATATAGTAATTCAGAAGATTGCTGTTTGCACCTTTGGGAACGTGCGGTGAGAAATGAATCATGTAGTTGTCAACTTTGTCCGCCAGCATATCGATATAATCTTCGTTTTTGTTGATTTCGTCGATGGCCTCTTTATCATAATGGCGAATGGTTCTGATTGAAACCTTCACTCCGGAAACGGCAAGAGAAGCCATTTTCGAAATAACACCGCTGATGCTGGAAAGTGCAAGTGCCGGGGATGCAAAAAGCTTTTCGTCAAGCTGCTGAATTTCGGCATCAATGTCTTCTTCCGGGCATTTATCATCTTTGATAACAATTTTTGCAAGTTTTTCAAACTGCAGAGAAACAGGAAGCAGAACGATTGCAGCAAATAATCGGAACAGCGTATGCGCATTTGCAATACCGCCGGAGGTAATCCGTGCGTCCCAGATTCCGTCCAAGGCTCCGGTAGAATGCAGAATCACAACGGCTGCGATTACCAATATGGATGCAGCTATATTGAAAAATATATGAATCATACCGGTACGTTTTGCATCGGCTTTGGAACCGATGGAACATACGATAGCGGTCGTGATGCAGTCTCCCATATTTACGCCTATGATTATCGCATATACGGAACTGAAGGTTAGGGCACCCGTCACAGACAATGCCTGCAGAATACCAATGGTTGCGGATGAACTCTGAATAAGGAAGGCAGCTCCCGTTCCCACAAGAAATCCCAGAACAGGGACATCAGCCATCTGAATGAAAAGCCTTGCAAACGTTTCGGATTCCGAAAGCGGTGCAACAGCCGCCGTCATGTTGAGAAGACCGGTAAAAAGAATACCGAACCCCATAGCGACTTTACCGATGATATCCGATTTCGTGGAGCTGAGTGCCATGATAACGACAATTCCGATGATTGCCGAAACCGGGGCGAGCGTTGAAGGCTTGAATATATTGAGCCATGCTGACGCATCACCGTCGATGTCAAGAAGCCGGATAATCTGTCCGGTAACCGTAGTTCCGACATTGGCACCGAGGATGATGCCGATGGATTGACGAAGGGAAAGAATTCCCGCTCCGACAAGTCCGGATGTCAGCACGATGGTTGCTGTGGAACTTTGAATAATTGCGGTAACCAAAAGACCGAGCAGAAAACCGGTAAGCGGATTGTTTGCCACTTTCTCCATAAATTTTTTGAGCGCACCGGAGGAACCCTGCTGCAGTCCGTCTCCCATCAGGCGCATGCCGTACAAGAAGAGGGCAAGTCCGCCGAAGAGAGATATAAAATCAAATACATTCATATGTTCGCCTTCCCAGCCTTTTCAGGCTTTTTCCCCGCATATTGTGAATTAAATGTTAAATCAAATTTAAATCCATGTTAAATTTACCCCAATAGTAGTGTACCAAAAAAATGTGGAATATCAAGAAAAGTTTTTATTTTAACAAGCAAAATGTGATATACTGAAAATATGAGAAATACAAAGCATAGGAGAAAACGGTAATATAATGTACAGATTATTCATAATAGAGGACGAACGAGGGATTGCCGAAGCCGTGCAGAAGCAGGCATTGATGTGGGAAATGGAAGTAAGAATCTGCAGCGACTTTACGAATGTGTTAAAGGAATTTGCGGAGTTCCAGCCGCACATCGTTTTGCTGGACATCACGCTTCCTTTCTTTAACGGATATCACTGGTGCAGTGAAATTCGCAAAATTTCACAGGTGCCGATTATCTTTATCTCGTCGGCAGCAGACAACATGAATATCGTAATGGCTATGAATATGGGTGCGGATGATTTTATACCGAAGCCGTTTGAGCAAACCGTTCTCATGGCCAAAATTCAAGCACTTCTGCGAAGGGCATACAACTTTTCGCAGGGCAATCCCATAATCGAGCATTGCGGAGCAATTCTCAATACGGGAGACAACACGCTTACATACAATGATCAGAGAATCGAGTTTACCAAAAACGAATACCGCATCATGCTCTGTCTCATGGAGAACAGAGGCAGGGTGGTCAGCCGCGAAAGGCTTATGGAACGTCTTTGGGAAACGGATATTTTTGTGGATGAAAACACGTTGACGGTTAATGTGAACAGGCTCAGAAAAAAGCTTGATGCTGCAGGGCTCAGTGACTTTATAAAGACAAAACACGGAGTAGGATACATAGTGGAATGATGGAATTTATGAAGGTGCATTTAAAGGAACGAATAAAATATATCGGCTTGACGGTGCTGCTCGTAGGACTCTTTTCCGTCATCTTGGTGCTTATGAACGTGCCGGCAAAGGCTCTCATGTATCCGGTTTTGCTATGCCTTTTCCTTGGACTGCTTGCGCTTATAACGGATTATGTAATTGCAAAATCAAGGAGAAACGAGCGTGCAAACCTTGACAAAATTACGCTTTCCGTAATTGACAGCATGCCGGAGGCTCACAGTGAGGAGGCGCGCGACTATCAAAATGCAGTCCGCCTGCTCGGAAACGAGTACCGAAATTATGTCAGCGAATCGGAGCGTAAATATGAAAACATGATGGATTACTACACCGTATGGGCACACCAGATTAAGACGCCGATTTCCTCAATGAAACTGTCGCTCCAAGGCGAAGACAGTGCACTTTCCCGCAGACTTTCGGCAGATCTTTTTCGCATTGAGCAGTATGTTGATATGGTTCTTGTGTATCTGAGGCTCGACTCGGAATACACGGACTATGTATTCAAAGAGTGCAATATGGACGAGGTTATAAAAAACTCCGTGAAAAAATTCGCCTCTGAATTTATCGGGAGGAAGCTTTCCCTCGAATATGAACCCGCAGACGTTACGGTTGTCAGTGACTCCAAATGGCTGGGATTCGTCATCGGGCAGATTATTTCAAACTCACTCAAATATACCGAAACAGGCGGAATCAAAATTTATTTCGAAGAGCCGAAGATGCTGGTGATCGAAGACACCGGAATCGGAATTGCAGAGGAGGACCTGCCGAGAATTTTCGAAAAAGGCTATACCGGATATAACGGAAGAAGTGACGGAAATGCTAGCGGAATCGGACTGTACCTATGCAGACGAATCTGCGGAAACCTGCATATCGGTATAAAGGCGGAGTCGGAAGTCGGAAAAGGAACCAGAATGATTCTGGATTTGAATCAATACAAACTGAAAGACGAATAGTGACATTTTTGTAAGAAATGTGAGGGGAAATGTAAGCCAAGGAAATGGATTGCGTTTCTCCTTTTTTGTATAATGTACCTGTAATTAAAGAAAAGGGAGGATTTTAATATGAGTATGCTGGAAGTCAGCGGACTGAAAAAAATATATCAGACACGTTTTGGGGGAAACAAAGTAGAAGCTCTCAAAAATGTGAATTTCACCGTTGAGGAGGGGGAATTCGTAGCAATCATGGGAGAATCGGGTTCAGGTAAAACTACTTTGCTCAATATACTGGCGGCGCTCGATAAGCCGACTGCCGGAAGGGTAATTTTGGACGGGGCGGATGTTTCCGCAATCAGAGAATCACAGGTTGCTTCCTTCAGAAGAGACAATCTCGGATTCGTTTTTCAGGATTTTAATCTTTTGGACACGTTTTCGATTGAGGACAATATCTATCTTCCGCTCGTGCTTCAGGGGAAAAAGTACGAGGAGATGAAAGAAAAACTCACGCCGATTGCAAGGCGTCTGGGACTCAGAGAACTTCTCAGAAAATATCCGTACGAGGTATCCGGGGGACAAAAACAGCGTGCGGCTGTTGCAAGAGCGATTATAACCGATCCGAAGATTATTTTGGCGGATGAGCCGACAGGGGCACTGGATTCCAAATCTTCAGATGAACTTTTGGAGCTTTTCAAGGAGATTAATGCCGGCGGACAGACCATTCTCATGGTAACACACTCCGTAAAAGCGGCAAGCTCCGCATCGAGAGTTTTGTTCATCAAAGATGGAGAGGTGTTCCATCAGATTTACAGGGGAGAAGATTCCGAACAGGCGCTGTATCAGAAAATATCGCAGACGCTTACAATTTTGGCGACGGGCGGTGACAGATAATGAGAAGGGGTTTTTATTACAGTCTTGCCTGCGACGGAATGAAAAAAAACAAAAAAATGTATCTTCCGTACATCCTCACTTGCACAGGGATGGTCATGATGCTTTATGTCATATTGTATCTTGCAACCTCGGGGATGCTTGAAAATGTGCGCGGCGGCACTACGACCACGATAACACTGGGTCTTGGAAGTATTGTAATTGCATTTTTCTCGGTAATCTTTCTGTTCTACACGAACTCGTTTTTGATGCGGAGAAGAAGAAAGGAATTCGGGCTTTACAATATGCTCGGAATGAGCAAAGGCAACATTTGCCGAATCCTTATATGGGAGACGTTCATTACCTTCATTGTTTCGGTGACAATCGGGCTTGCATGCGGCATCGCATTTTCAAAACTTGCGGAACTCATGCTGCTGAAAGTTTTGGCGGTTGACACCACCTATGTCGTTACGGTAAGCGCAGAGGCTCTTATCTATACGGTGCTTGCGTTTGCAGGGATTTTTCTGCTGCTTTTGCTGAATGCGATACGGCAGGTAAAATTCAGCACTGCGATGGCACTTCTGCAGTCCGAAAATTACGGAGAAAAACCTCCGAAAGCAAATTGGGTATTGGGAGTCGGCGGATTTGTGCTTCTTGCAGCGGCGTATTACCTTGCGGTTTCCATCACAACCCCGCTGGATGCAATGATATGGTTTTTCGTGGCGGTGCTCATGGTTATCGTTGCGACTTACATGATTTTCATTTCGGGCATGGTACTGATTTGCAAAATTCTGCAAAGCAGCAAGAAGTATTATTATAAGGCAAATCACTTTGTTTCGACATCTACAATGGCTTACCGCATGAAGCGCAACGGTGCGGGGCTTGCGTCCATCTGCATCCTTGCAACGATGGTGCTTGTCATGCTTTCGTCAACCACGAGCCTTTATTTCGGTACGGAGGACTCGCTCCACGAGCGTTATCCGAGAGACATCAACGACAGATTCTGGGTCGAAAATACAGACGAACTTTCAGATGCGACTTTTGAAAGGTATACCGGAATTATTCGCGGCCTTGCGGAAGAAAAAGGGGTAGAGCCGCAGAACATACAAAACTTCCGATGCGTTTCGAGCTATGTCTTAGCGGAGAACAAGGAGAATAACTTCCTCAAGCCCGCATCCGTGGATGCCGATTGGGATATAGACGCGAAATACACAAGAGTCATGATCGTTCCTCTTAAAGACTACAACAAGATGACGGGCGAAAACATTCGGCTTGCCGCAGACGAGGTACTGGTTTATCCGCATCGTGCGGATTTTGATTCGGATACCATCAGCATAGACGGCCTGAAAACATTCCGGGTAAAGGAAATTGTTGATTTCGATGCAACGGACAGCCTTGTAGCGGATGAAATGCTGCAGGCAATTACGGTGGTAAGCGGCGATTTTGACAGAATTGCCGGAGAACTCGCTGATTTGATTCCGGAAGATCGGAACGGCGAGAGCCCTTTGAACAAAATGATGGTTTACAATTTCGATACAAACGGAATGACATTGGAAGAGCAGGAAGCATTCCGGTATGAATTTATCGGCGGGATGAGTGCGGCATTCCTCAATCACGGCATATCGCAGATTTCTCATTTTACCGAAAGCTATGCCGGCAACCGGGCGGATTTTTATGCGACATACGGCGCACTCTTCTTCCTTGCAATCGTGCTGAGCATCGTATTCATCTTTGCGGCGGTTTTGATTATCTACTATAAGCAGATTTCGGAAGGCTATGAAGATCAGAACAAGTTTGCAATCATGCAGAAGGTCGGAATGACCAAGACGGAAATCAGAAGGAGCATCAATTCACAGGTGCTTACGGTATTCTTCCTGCCGCTTCTTCTTGCGGGACTTCACATGGCATTTGCCTTCCCGATGGTAAGACGCATATTGCTTCTGTTCGCACTTTCGAACATCAACTTGTTTATGCTGACCACCGGAATCAGCTTCGCGGCGTTCGCGGTACTGTATGTGATCGTATATAAGATAACGTCGAAGGCATATTATAATATTGTGAGTTAGAACACCGAAAGTGCAACGGGCTGCTGCACTTTTATAAACAAAACTTGAAACAAAGCGAAAAATGTAGTATTATCAAAGGTGTGCGATTACGCACACCTTATTTTGATACAGTCAAGAATATGAAAATAGATATCGGAGGCGAAAAATGCAGTTAACAGACAGAGTGAAAAATTGTAACGGCTGTGCAGCCTGTGTGGTTGCATGCAAGGAAAGATGCGTAAAAATGAATGAGCGTGAAGACGAAAGCCCAAAATCCATCGCATGGGTTCTCGAAGACGGATGCAACAGATGCAATGCATGCGTGCTTTTCTGCCCATTGTTTAATCCGGTGGAGCTCCCGGATTTCGAGGAATATTACGAATACAGCGAGGAATATGCAGACAGAGATATGCCTAAGCTTTACCGCAAGACAATGAGAGACGCGAAAGCAGGCCAGCATGTGGAGTTTGTAGGAACCCTCTGCCAGATTGCAGCGCTGAAATCGCTTTCCGGCGACAGAATCCGTCCGAATCTTATCCTGAAACCGCTGTGGTGCAGCGAAGAAAAGCGTGTGGCAGACCCGGCATGTGCAGGATGCAGGTTTTACGCGGATAAATAAGAATACATAGATTAGGAGATATAAAATGGCATTTGCTAACAACGAAAAATGTGTAAACTGCCCGTATGAGAGTGCAGAATGTCACCTCGAGTGCATTCAGGTGCGCTCTGAGGAGAAGAAAGAAAAGCGTCCAATCCTTGAAATTGTGAAGGATACCGCAGATGTATTTTCAAAGTACGAAATCACAAAGGGTGAACTCGAAAGAACCGAGGAACTGATTGAAAAGCTTGAGAATCAAGAGATTACGGTCTCCGTCATCGGCCAGTTTAAGCGCGGCAAAAGCACGCTTGTGAACGCAATTCTGGAGGACAAAATCCTTCCGGTCGGCATCGTTCCGGTAACGGCAGTAGTTACGACGATTGAATACGGCGACAAAGCCGCGACCGTGCATTTCGACAACGGTGTGATTAAAGAAATCGGCTTCGACGAAATGTCGTCCTTCATCAACGAACAGGAAAACAACGACAACCATCTGGGTGTTTCGAAGGTTGCCCTCTACTGCCCATCCCCGTTCTTAAAGAAAGGCTTGACCTTTGTAGACACGCCGGGCGTAGGCTCCGTGCACCAGAAAAATTCCGACGCGGCGTATTCCTATGTGAAGGAAAGTGACGCGGTGATTTTCATGCTTTCCGTGGACAGCCCGATTAATCAGATCGAAATTGACTTCCTGAAGAACGCGAAGGAATATGCGGCGAAGTTCTATTTCGCCGTGAACAAAATCGACTCGATTGACAGTTCCGACCTCGAGGAATATCTTGCATACTGCAGAACGCTGATCTGCAAGCTGATGGGCGTTGACAGCATTCAGCTTTTCCCGGTAAGCGCAAGGACATCGGAGGGCGTGCAGGCACTCAAGGATGCGATTGAGGCAGACTGCCAAACAACAGTGCAGGAAATCATCGAACACTCCGCAAAGCTCAAGATGAGAGACATTGCAACAAGTGCGCTTTCGCAGATTGACCTTTACCGGACGGCTCTGAAGATGCCGGCAAGGGAGTTTGATGCGATGTTCAAGGAACTGAACGAGTTCTTTGACGAAATCAAGCAGGAAGCAGCCGAGTTTGCGGAAAGCTTCCGCAGCAATCCTCGGATGCTCGAAGCGCATATGAACGACATCAAGAATCAGCTTTCTGCAAAGGTATCGGATATGTTCGGAATCGAATATCACTACACGATCAGCAGCGTGGACTTTTTCCGCGGAGGCGAGGTAGCCGAGGACGGCTCCCGTGACCTCAGAGGAAGCTTCAAGAAGGCTGTGGATGATGTCTGCGAGGAATTAAACAAAACCCTGAACACGATTTTCATGCACAGGGAAGAAAATACTTATGTGGTAATCCGCAGGGTGAACGACCTGAACCGTCTGGTGCACAAGCTTGTGCGCTTGAGACGGGAACTGGCGGACGAATAATCACCCGCCGAGTTTGCCGATGGTCGGTGTGACCTGATAAAAATCACATAATGCTTGATATTGCTGCTCGGCGGCTTCGCGCTTCTTTTTCGCGTAGGCCCCGGCAGCATTTGTTTTTACTGCCTTAATCATGATGTTGCGGGCGGTGTGTTCAAGCGATGTAAATTCAATCATCGCCACATCGTAGCCGCAGACCTCGAGTTTCAAACCGCGAAGCCCATCGGTCAGATATTCCGTGAAACGATCCTTTAGAATGCCGTGTTTGAGAATCGGCCTATGAAGGTCGTTTTTTATTTGTTTAAACAGCTCGTGCTGGCAGCACGGAACGCTGAGGATGACTTTTGTATTCCACGCAACAGCATTGATTAAGGCGTAATCGGTTGCGGTGTCGCAGGCGTGCAGCGTTACGACCATGTCCGCATGGTCGTCTGTATAGTCTGCGATGTCACCCTTCAAAAATTTGAGTTCATCGTAGCCGAGGTCGGATGCGACACCGCTGCAGAAATCGATGACATCCTCCTTGAGATCCAGCCCGATGATTTCCACATTCCGCTGCTTCATTACTTTTAAATAGTGATAAAGCGCGAAGGTCAGATATGCCTTGCCGCAGCCGAAATCAATGATTTTCAGGGTTTTGTCCTTCGGCAGGTACGGGAAGACATCCTCTACGATTTCAAGGTAACGGTTAATCTGACGGAATTTGTTGTAGCTGCGCGGGAATACGGTTCCGTCCTCTCCCATAATCCCGAGGCGAATCAGAAAATCGCAGGGAACGCCAGCAGGCAGCACATAATTCTTTGCACGGTTGTGAGCTAAAGCCGGCGCGGGCGCAGCCGCGACGGCGGCCGAAGCCGCCGCAGTCGGCATTGTCAAGGCCTTGCGTGTAATCCGCGGTGTTTCCGGTTTCGCGGCGAGAACCTGAATTTCGCTGTCCCGCGTGAAAATATTCGCCTGTTTGAATTCCTCGCAGATCAGGCGCAGCGCAAGGCTGCGTGCAGCGGCTGTATCAAGATTGGAATGCGTTACTTTCTTAGGGTAAGTATATTCCGCCTGGTATTTTAATCTGCCGCCGATTTGCATCGGGCGCAGGGTAACTTTGCTGTATTCCAGCGACTTTCTGCGCTTTCCGGAAAAGATGACTTTCATAAGGGAATCTTCCGAAAAGACTTCGGCAAACAATGCGGTCAGTTTATCTGTATTTTTATCCATGTTAATCTCCGTTTAAAATCTGCAGTATAGTATTATGTTCAAGGACAATTATTACATCTTTCCGCGCCGATGTCAAATCTCTACGAAAGGAACGCCGAGAACATCCGCCAGAGAAAGTGAAAGATTTTCGGCAATCGGCTCGATGTTCGAAGTAATCCAGTTCGCGTCGTCCACATTATCATGGTAGGCGACCTCCACGAGAACCGCAGGGGCTTTCGTGCGGCGAAGTTCGACGAGAGTTGTGGTCGGAACGGTTTTTACGAGTTCGGGATACGGGTAAATCAACTTAAGATTGTTTGCAAAAATTTCGGCTGCGGCTCTGCCCTGTGCGCTGTCGCGATAATAGTAGACATTAGGACCTTGAATCCTGCCCGAAAGGTTTTCGGGAGCGGCGTTTGTGTGAATCGCCAGATGAAAATCATAATTCCCCGCGTTTGACGCATTTATGGAATCAATGACCGTACCACCGGGATTATTTCGAGTAAAATCAATGCCGGCGGCTCTGAGGTAAGGAACCATTGCGTCTGTAATAAGATTCGTGTAATATTCCTCACTTCCGCCTGTAACGAACTGATTGTATTCCTGCGTCGAGGGGCTGAGAAAAACTGATGCCATAGAAACACCTCCGTTTATATTGTTTCATTCTGTTATTTATATGCGGCGGAGATGCGAAATGACAAAAGAAAATCACACATCGGTCTTGAAAATGATACATTTTTCAAGTAGAATAGAAGAAGCAAGTGTGAAAGGATTTTTTTATGGATATAGTGGAAAACATTTTCAAAAACATAGTTTCCAGTGTTGGAATTACGGATGTTTTGGACATAGCGATCATTACATTTTTAATATACAAATTATTGGGGTTTATCAGGGAAACCAGAGCTGAGCAGCTGGCAAAGGGACTGTTGCTTCTCGTGGTTGCCACTGTGCTTTCGAAGTGGATGCATCTGTATACTTTGCACTGGCTTTTGTCCGGCCTCATCAGTGCAGGGCTTGTGGCGATTGTAGTTATATTCCAGCCTGAACTTAGGAGAGCTTTGGAGTATTTGGGAAGAAGCAGAATCACCAATGTATTCGGAGAAGTTGACAAGGAAGAAGCCAAGCGCATTGTAGGTCAGTTTGTGGAAGCCGTCGATTCGATGTCCGCAAGCAGGACGGGTGCGCTTATTGTCATAGAAAGAGAAATTTCGCTCAATGATATCGTGGAAACGGGTACGGTAATCGACTCACAGATTACGGCACAGATGATAGGCACGATCTTCTATGAGGGAACTCCGCTTCACGACGGAGCTGTGATTGTAAGAGGCGATAAATTATATGCGGCGGGATGCGTTCTGCCGCTTACTCAGAACAAAGAGCTGAACAAGGAGCTTGGAACCAGACACAGAGCGGGTATCGGCATCACCGAGAATTCGGATGCGCTTGTCATAATCGTGTCAGAGGAAACCGGTGTGATTTCCATTGCCCAGAACGGAAAACTCACAAGATTCCTTGACGGCAAGACCATCGAAAAGAAACTGCTCAACCTGTATTTCGAAGGGGAAACGGAGCAGAAGCTTTCCGACAGAATCTGCAAGGCACTCAAGGGGGTAAAAAATGTTAAAAAGTAACAAAGTAAATTTAGTGCTCGCCCTGATTGTTGCCATTGTTTTGTGGGCATATGTTTTGGTGGATGTCAACCAATCCTCCACGGAAACCGTAAAGGGTGTACCGATTAAAATTTTGAATGAGGATGTCCTTGAGGCGAATGACCTTGTGCTTTTGTCGACGGACTACGATAAGGTAAACATCACTTATTCGTGCCAGCGTGCTTTTTTGGGAAAGATAAAAGATTCTGAATTCAGCGTAACGGCTGATGTGGAGGGGCTCAAGAAGGGAACCCACAAGATTAAGCTTTATATATCAGCACCTGACGATGTTTCGATAGAAAATGTGAGCATACCGAAGATAACGGTGGCGATTGACGACCTTGTAACGGCGGAAAAACCGGTTACTCCGGTCATTGCAAACATCGAAAGTGACGATACGGAGCCGAACATCCTTCAGTTAAGCGATGATGTTGTTTCGGTGAAAGGTGCAAAAACATTAGTGGATCGCATCGTTTCTCTTGATGCCGTTTTGGATGCGGCGAAAGTCGGAACGGAAATGAAGTCGTTTACGGTTCCGCTTACCGCAGTTGATTCGGACGGTAATACCATCGAAGATGTGAAGCCGAGCAAGGACAATGTTTCGATAACGGCAATCCTGTTTAAGAAAAAGACCGTGGACCTCACGGTTCCGGTTGAAGGGGTTGAATCGGCAGGTTTTCAGAGAAGTGTTTCGGTTCCGAGAACCATAACAATCAAAGGCAGCGACAGCGTACTTGCGGGCATTGAAAGTGTTACATGTCAGACGGTTGACCTCAGGAATGTGTATGAAGACACAAAGATTAAGATTGTTCCGATCCTGCCTTCGGGTGTGAACGCGGCAACAGAGTCCGAAAACCTTTACCTCAAAGCAAGCGTGAAAGGTGTGGAGACAAAGACTTTTGCATTCAGTGAAAACGATGTCGAAATACGAGGCGTAAGCGAGAATATGTCGGCAACCGTGGAGAATGTCAAGATAAAAGTAACGATAACCGCTAAATCCGAAGAAATGAAAGCAATCGGTGCGGATGATTTTGTTTTGGCGGCAGATGTCGAGGGACTTGAAGCGGGAAGTCACAAGGTGAGTCTCACATGTACCTGCAGCAAAGCGCATGCAGACATGGAATATACACCGGGCGAGATAAATATAACTATTAATGCAGAACAATAAAAAACTGTATCATAGGAGGACGTAAATGGGCAGACTCTTCGGAACAGATGGCGTAAGAGGAATCGCAAATAAAGAATTAACGCCGGAATTGGCATTTAATTTAGGAAAGGCAGGTACTTTCGTTCTCAAAAAGAACGCGGCAAGACCTGTAATCGTAATCGGAAAGGACACGAGAGTGTCCGGAGATATGCTTGAAAACGCACTGACTGCGGGAATTTTGGCGGTCGGAGGCAATGTTATCAAAGCCGGGGTCATTCCGACACCGGCTGTTGCGTATCTGGCAAGGCGCTACAACGCGGATGCAGGAATCGTAATCAGCGCCTCCCACAACACTTTCGAGTACAACGGAATCAAATTTTTTAACGGAGACGGATTCAAACTCGATGACTTACTTGAGGAAAAGATTGAAGATTTAATCATAAGCAGCGTGGATGTGAACAGTCACATCACGGGCGAGGAAATCGGCAAATGCCTCGAAGCGGAGGGAAACTCGATTGAACTCTACGCGAAGCATCTGATTGAAACCGCTGATTTCAGGCTTGATGGCAGGAAGGTGGTTCTCGACTGTGCAAACGGAGCCTCTTATCAGGTCGCACCGAAGGTATACGAAGCACTTGGAGCAGAAGTGGTGACAATCGGTGACCGGCCGGACGGAACGAACATAAACGATGCATGCGGATCGACACATCCAGAAAAACTGCAGGCGGCTGTGCTTGCGCACCATGCGGATATCGGGCTTGCTTTTGACGGAGATGCAGACAGACTCATCGTCGTTGATGAGCGCGGCAGGGTGCTCGACGGTGATAAGACGATTGCAATCTGCGCGAAAATGCTGAAAGCAGAAGGAAGATTAAAGGACGACAAGGTAACGGTTACGGTTATGAGCAACATCGGCTTTCACAAGGCGATGGAGGCAGAAGGAATCAGCGTGGATGTTACCGGAGTCGGTGACCGCTATGTGCTGGAGCAGATGCTTAAGACCGGCTGTGTCATAGGCGGGGAACAGTCGGGACACATCATTTTCCTCGAACACACGACGACAGGGGACGGCATTTTGTCTTCGCTGCAGCTCGTAAAAGCAGTTCTTGCCTCGGGCAGAAAGATATCGGAGCTTGCGGATGAAATACAGATCTATCCTCAGGTTTTGGTCAACGCAAAGATAAACAACGATTATAAGAAAACATACATGAAGGATGAAGAGGTTGCAATGGCGATTGCGGCAATTGAAGCCAAAATGGAGGGGAACGGCAGAGTTTTGATCCGGCCTTCGGGAACGGAACCGCTTGTGCGTGTAATGCTTGAAGGTGACGACACGGATCTGATCGCAAACCTTGCCGAAGATCTTGCAGCCTTAATTGAAAAGAAATTTAGGAGATAGAGAATATGTGCGGTATTGTAGGATATGTAGGAAAAAACGATGCGAGAAGCATCATTATGGACGGTCTCAAAAAGCTGGAATACAGAGGATATGATTCTGCGGGAATTGCGCTTGTGAGAAACGGCGGCATTGACATACGCAAGAAAGTCGGGGAAATCGCAAATCTTGAAGAGCTTTTGAAGCAGAAAATGGCAAGAGGCATATGCTTTGACAGCCACACCGGAATCGGTCATACGAGATGGGCCACGCACGGTGCACCGTCGGATGTGAATGCACATCCGCATGCGAACGAGGATGGTACGGTTGCCATAATTCATAACGGAATCCTCGAGAATTTCGTTGAACTGAAACGGAAACTGATCACAGAATATAATGTAAAATTCAAATCCGAAACAGACAGCGAAGTCATCGCACATCTGATCGGAATTCATATGCGGGATTACACAAAGCTTGAGGATGCCGTGTATGCGGCAACTCTTGAAATGAGAGGGGCGTATGCACTTGTTGTGGTTTCCAGCAAAGATCCGAACAAAATCGTTGCGGTCAGAAAAGATGCACCGCTGATTGCGGGAATCGGCAAAGGCGAGAATTTCATTGCCTCCGACATTCCGGCACTGATGAAACACTGCAAGGAAATTTATCTGATTGAGAACGGCGAAATGGTTGTCGTGACAGCAGATGAAATAAAGATTTTCGACGAAGAGAGAAACCCTGTGCATCGTGAAGTTTTTCATGTTACATGGGATGTGGACGCCGCAGAAAAAGAAGGCTACAGCCATTTCATGCTGAAGGAAATCCACGAACAGCCGAAGGCAATCAGCGAGACACTGAGCCGCAGACTGGATGAAAACGGCTTAATTAAGCTGGACGGCATTTCGCTTACAAAAGAGGAGCTCGACGGTTTTTCGAGGATCTACATCGTTGCGTGTGGTACGGCATACCATGCGGGACTTGTCGGCAAGAAAGTAATCGAGAAGTTCGCAAAGATTCCGGTTGAGGTCGATGTGGCGTCGGAATTCCGATACAGAGAACCGCTTGTGGATGAGAAAACTTTGTTTATCGCAATCAGTCAGTCGGGCGAGACCCTTGACACATTGGCGGCACTGAGAGAGGCAAAGTCCAAAGGTGCAAGAATTCTCAGCGTCGTAAATGTAGTGGGAAGTTCCGTAGCAAGAGAATCGGATGATGTTTTCTACACTTGGGCAGGCCCGGAAATCGCGGTTGCCTCGACAAAAGCATATACCACGCAGCTCACATGCATGTATATCCTCGGCCTTTACATGGGTCTTACGAGAGGAACGATAACGGAAGAATTCTATCGTGAATTTATGGATGACTTGAAAGAGATTCCGGGTAAACTTGCGGAATATCTCAAGGATGTGAGAGAAATCGAAGCCCTTGCAAAGATTCTCTACAACCGCGATCAGGTTTTCTTCATCGGGAGGGGACTGGACTCCGCTGTTGCATATGAAGGCTCGCTGAAACTCAAGGAAATTTCCTATATCAACTCCTTTGCCATTGCGGCAGGGGAACTGAAGCACGGAACCATTGCACTCATCGAACCGGGAACTTTGGTTTTGTGCCTGGATACGCAGGATTACCTCTACGAAAAAATGCTTTCGAATATTCAGGAAATTAAATCCAGAGGCGCACACGTGCTTTCCATCGCAAAAGAAGGCCACAGGGAAATCGAAGCGCAGAGCAATGAAGTTATTTACATTCCGGACTGCCGGGATGAAATCACACCGCTCCTGAGCGTTGTGCCGCTGCAGCTTTTCTCATATTATGTGGCAAAAGAAAGAGGATGCAATATCGACAAGCCGAAGAATCTGGCAAAGTCGGTTACGGTTGAATAAATCACAGAACAATACGGAGGAAAAAATGAAAGATTACGAAATCAGAGATTTGTCGCTGGCTCCTGCCGGACATCAGAAAATCGAATGGGTAAGAAATCATATGCCGATCTTGAGAGGCATGGAGGACGAATTCATCAAGACAAAGCCGTTTGAAGGCATCAAGATTTCCCTTTCGGTGCATCTTGAAGCAAAGACGGCGTACTTGTGCAAAGTTCTTGCGGCAGGCGGAGCAAAGATGTCGGTAACAGGCTCCAATCCGCTCAGCACCAAGGACGAAATCACCGCAGCGCTTGCGGACAGCGGCATCAAGGTTTACGCATATCACGGGGCAACACCGGAGGAATACGAGAGGCATATCGAAATGTGCCTGGAACACAAGCCGAACATCATCATCGACGACGGTGCGGATCTTGTAAGCTGTGTTCACGGAAAACGCCCGGATCTGTCTGAAGAAGTTTGGGGCGGCTGCGAGGAAACGACCAGCGGCATCATTCGTCTGAAGGCTATGGCAAAAGAAGGCGTGCTGAAATTCCCTATGGTTGCCGTAAACGACGCGGACTGCAAGCATTTGTTTGACAACCGCTACGGAACCGGTCAGTCCACATGGGACAGCATTATGAGAAACACGAACTTAATCATTGCTTCAAAGACGGTTGTTGTGATCGGATACGGATGGTGTTCGAGAGGAATCGCGATGAGAGCTGCAGCACTCGGCGCACAGGTAATCGTAACCGAAATCGATCCGGTAAAGGCAATCGAAGCCCGCATGGACGGATTCTCCGTAATGAAGATGGAGCAGGCAGCGCCGCTCGGAGATATTTTCGTGACAGCAACGGGCTGTGCATGGACAATCACCGTGGATCATATGCTTAATATGAAGGACGGTGCGATTCTTGCGAATGCCGGCCACTTCAATGTTGAAATCGATATGGCAGGTCTTGAAAAGGCTTGCATTGCAAAGAAAGAAATGCGCGAAAACATCATGGGATATCAGCTTGCAAACGGCAAGTGGGTAAATGTCATCGCAGAAGGAAGACTTGCAAACATCGCAGCAGCGGACGGACATCCTGCGGAAATCATGGATATGAGCTTCGCAGTACAGGCTTTGTCGGCTATGTACATCCGCGATCATTACAAAACGCTTAAAAACGATGTAATCGATGTTTCCGACGAAATCGATGATGTGGTTGCAAGAAGAAGACTCGAAGCGTGGGGGATCGAAATCGACACACTCACACCGGAGCAGGTTCACTATCTGAACAGCTGGGAAATTTAATTCTGATTCGCACGGGAGGCGATAAAATGAGTATTACTTATGATGAAATAAAAGAGCAGGCAAGGCAGGCAGCCGAGGAACTTATCAATACTGCGAGACTGAAAAAAGGCGACATTTTCGTTGTGGGCTGCAGTTCAAGCGAGGTTATGGGACAAAGAATCGGAAAGGGTTCCGACATAAATGCAGCGGAAGCCGTTTATGAAGGAATTATGTCCGTACTTAAGCCAAAGGGAATCTTCCTTGCGGCACAGTGCTGTGAACACCTGAATCGCGCGGTTATCGTTGAGAAAAAGGCACTTCTTCCGGGAACGGAAATCGTAAATGTGGTTCCGCATCTGCATGCAGGAGGGTCTTTTGCCACCACAATGTATCACAGAGCCGAAGAGCCTGTTGCGGTGGAAGAAATCAAAGCAGACGCCGGAATCGATATCGGAAACACTCTGATCGGAATGCAGCTCAAAAAAGTTGCGGTTCCCGTAAGACTTTCCATCAAGAAAATCGGAGAGGCTCCTATCGTATGTGCAAGAACCAGACCGAAATTCATCGGCGGCGCAAGAGCGATGTATGACGATGTGCTGTCCGGAGGAGATATCGCAAGACCGAAAGAAATAAATATTTAAACTTTAGAGAACACTTTTTGCATCTTACTCATATTGTATACTACAACTGAATATGAATGAAGTTCAAAATATTATGAAAGATGCAGGTGAAACTTATGTCAAATAATTGTGGTCTTGTTGGAGACGGCTGCGTAGATACCAGCTTATTATTCTTCTTCTTGTTACTGGTAATTATCTTCTGTAACTGCTATAACTAGCAAGAAGCGGTAAATACGTAACTGAAAGCGGCTCGCCCTTATGGGTGGGCCGCTTTTTCTTGCGATTTACCCAAAAGTTTAGGCCGGTTTAACCGCTTGGGTAATTGTGAAGAACGTGTGAAAAATGTATTATCGTGTCGTACGGTGCTTCTGCCGTGCAAATTCATTCATACTTATTTATTTATAGGAGGACTTATTTTTATGGGTAAAAAAATTCCTATGTGGCAGACCATTTTGGTTATGCTTGCAATGGTAGGTTTCCTTATGTGGTCTATTATTAAAGACACAGGCGGAGAACCACACATCGCACTTATTTTAGCAGCAGGTTTCGCAGGCATTA
>JALERA010000086.1:0-11644 GCA_022764365.1 Bacillota bacterium | reverse complement strand
TTGTTGCAATCGAAGACTTCGTAAGACATTCCCTTTATGGTAAGGCCGTAAAGAGAACCAAGAAGGTTAAGGCTCACGATGAAAACAACGAATGCCAGATCGGCGATAAGGTTAGAATTATGGAAACAAGACCTCTGTCCAAGGACAAGAGATGGAGACTTGTGAACATCATTGAAAAGGTTAAATAAAGGAGGCACCAAATCATGATTCAGACAGAAACAAGATTAAGAGTTGCTGACAATTCAGGTGCAAAAGAACTCCTTTGCATTCGTATTCTGGGCGGTACCTCCCGTCAGTATGCGAACATCGGAGATATAATCGTTTGCGCAGTTAAAGAAGCAACACCAGGCGGCGTTGTTAAAAAAGGCGACGTAGTTAAAGCTGTAGTTGTTAGAACTAAGCATGGTGCCAGAAGAGCTGACGGAAGCTATGTAAAGTTTGACCAGAACGCAGCAGTTATCATTAAAGATAAAGAAGACAAGAACCCGGTTGGAACTCGTATCTTCGGACCGGTTGCTAGAGAGCTCAGAGAAAAGGGCTTCATGAAGATCGTGTCATTGGCACCGGAAGTATTATAGGAGGCGAGCAAGGATGCGTATTAAAAAAGATGATACAGTAATAGTTATTACTGGAAAAGATAAAGGCAAGCACGGCAAGGTTCTCAAAGCAATGCCTAAAGAAAACAGAGTAGTTGTTGAGGGCGTTAATATGCAGACCAAGCATGCTAAGGCAACAAGAAAAGCCGGCGCAGAAATCAAGCATTTTGAAGGTCCTATCGATGCTTCAAACGTAATGCTTTATGATGCCAAGGCTAAGGAAGTTATCAAATTCGGATACCAGATCAAAGATGGTAAGAAAGTAAGAGTTTCCAAGAAGACAGGAAACGTAATCGACTAGGAAAGGAGGAGACGATTTTGACAGCAAGATTAAGAGAAACTTACAATAATGAAGTTTTTAACGCATTAAAAGAAAAATTCCACTACAAAAACGTAATGGAAGTTCCAAAGCTTGTTAAGATTACCATTAACATGGGTCTTGGCGAAGCAAAGGATAACGCGAAAGTTATGGAATCAGCAGTTGAAGAAATAGCTTTAATCAGCGGACAGAGACCTGTAATCACAAAGGCTAAGAAGTCAATCGCTAACTTCAAAGTCAGACAGGGAATGCCTGTAGGCGCAAAGGTTACTTTAAGAGGAGACAATATGTACGTATTTGCAGATAAATTCTTCAATATCGCTCTTCCTAGAGTAAGAGACTTCAAGGGTGTTAGCAGAAATTCTTTCGATGGCAGAGGAAACTACTCTATGGGTATCAAAGAACAGTTAATCTTCCCTGAAATCAACTATGATAAGGTTGATACAATCAAAGGTATGAACATAGTATTTACGACAACGGCTAAAACAGACGAAGAAGCGGCTGCATTACTGGAACTTCTGGGAATGCCGTTTGAGAAATAGGAGGTTATTATGGCAAAGACATCTCTTAAGGTTAAACAAGCTAGAAAACCTAAATATTCAACTCGCGCATATACAAGATGCAGAATCTGCGGAAGACCGCATTCCGTACTGAGAAAATATGGTATATGCCGTATCTGTTTTAGAGAGCTTGCTTATAAAGGAGAAATTCCGGGCGTAAGAAAAGCAAGCTGGTAAATATTTTGACGAAAGGAGAAACACTGTAATGACAATGACAGATCCTATAGCGGATATGCTGACAAGAATCAGAAATGCCAACACTGTAGGCCATGAAACTGTTGAAATCCCTGCATCAAAGATGAAAAAATCCATAGCAGAGATTTTAAAAGAAGAAGGCTACATTGAGGATTTCGATATTATAGACGACAATAAGCAGGGTATCATCAAAATTACGATGAAATACGGTGCTAACAAAGAAAAAGTAATTACTGGAATCAAGAAGATTTCAAAGCCGGGCTTAAAAGTTTATGCCAAGGCTAACGATGTGCCTAGAGTACTCGGAGGTCTGGGAATTGCAATTATCTCAACTTCAAAGGGAGTTGTAAGCGATAAGGAAGCAAGAAAAATGGGCGTTGGCGGCGAAGTAATCTGTTATGTATGGTAGGAGGAACGAAAGATATGTCTAGAATAGGTAAAAAACCTGTAGTTGTTCCTGCTGGCGTAGAAGTTACTGTAGATGCTAATAACGTAGTAACAGTAAAAGGTCCAAAGGGACAGTTATCAGAGAAAATCAGCAAATTAATCAAGGTTGAAGTTGCAGACGGCCAGGTTCTGCTTTCAAGAGCATCAGACGACAGAGAAGAAAGATCCCAGCACGGACTTGCAAGAACTTTGATAAATAACATGGTAGTAGGCGTAACTTCCGGCTTCGAAAAGAAGCTGCAGCTTGTAGGCGTTGGTTACAAGGCTGAAAAGAAGGGTGATACACTCGTTATGTCACTTGGCTACTCCCATCCGGTAGAATTAAAAGACCCTGAAGGAATTACCACAGAGTGTCCTTCCGCTACAGAAATAACTGTAAAGGGTATTGATAAGGCAGTTGTTGGAAATTATGCGGCAAATATCAGAGCATGGAGAAGACCTGAACCTTACAAGGGCAAGGGTATCAAGTATGCTGATGAATATATCCGCAGAAAAGAAGGCAAGGCTGGCGCTAAATAAAGGAAAGGAGTGATTTGAAATGGCAAAAGAAACTAAACATGATAAGCGTGTTAAAAGACATGCAAGAGTAAGAAAAAACCTTTTTGGAACTCCTGAAAGACCTAGACTTTGCGTTTACAGATCTAACAAGAACATCTCAGCTCAGATTATTGACGATGTAAACGGTGTAACTTTAGTTTCCGCATCATCACTGGATAAGGAGCTCAAGGGCGAAATCGGATACGGTGGAAACAAAGAAGCAGCTAAAAAGGTCGGTGAAGCCCTTGCAAAGAGAGCATTAGCAAAAGGTATCGAAGAAGTATGCTTCGACAGAGGCGGATTCTTATACCACGGAAGAGTTGCTGAACTCGCAGCAGGCGCTCGTGAAGCAGGATTAAAATTCTAACAGGAGGAAAAAAGGAATGCGTAATATCGTTGATGCATCCAAGCTTGATTTAAAGTCAACTATCGTTAATATCAGAAGAGTAGCAAAGACTGTTAAAGGCGGTAGAAACATGAGATTCAGCGTAACTGTGGTAGTCGGCGACGGCAACGGATATGTAGGCGTTGGTCTTGGAAAGTCTCAGGAAATTCCTGAAGCTGTAAGAAAAGCTGAAGAAGATGCAAAGAAGAATTTAATATATGTTCCGACAGTAGGAACAACAGTACCTCACAGAAACTTAGGCGTTTTCGGAGCAGGCAGAGTACTCATCATGCCGGCTGCACAAGGTACAGGAGTTATCGCAGGTTCATCTGTTCGTACAGTTCTTGAAGCTGCAGGTATCAAAGACGTAAGAGCGAAATCCATTGGCTCCAACAATACAGGAAACATGGCTTATGCAACACTTGAAGGCTTAAAAGGTATGATGACTGTAGAAAAAGTTGCTAAGCTCAGAGGAAAAACAAAAGAAGAAATCTTAGGATAGGAGGATATGCGACATGGCAAAAATGATTAAAATCACTTTAACAAAGAGCACAATTGGCGCTTCCCCTAAACAGAGAAAAGTTGTTGAAGCGTTAGGACTCAGAAAGATGCACCACTCAGTAGAATTAGCAGACACACCGCAGACTCGCGGCGCAGTCGCTAAGGTGTCCCATCTTGTAACTGTTGAAGAAGTATAGGAGGTGCGCTTAGATGAAATTACATGAATTAAGAGCAGTACCGGGTTCCACTAAGGAACGCAAGAGAAGAGGCCGCGGTCATGCTACCGGACAAGGTACGACAGGCGGCAGAGGTATGAACGGCCAGAAATCCAGATCCGGCGGCGGTGTTCGTCTTGGATTCGAAGGTGGTCAGATGCCTTTATACAGAAGATTACCAAAGAGAGGTTTCACAAACATTTGGGGAACCGAATATACAATCGTTAATGTTGATGACTTAAACAAGTTTGAAGCAGGAACCGTTGTAAATCAGGCATTGCTTGAAGAAGCAGGAGTTGTTAAACAGGTGAAAGACGGAATTAAGATTCTCGGCGAAGGAGAACTTAAGGTTGCATTAACAGTTCAGGCTAACAAATTCAGCAAGACTGCCGCAGAAAAGATTGAAGCTGCTGGAGGAAAGGCAGAGGTGATTTAGTATGGGTATGTTAAAAACGATTGCTCAAGCTTGGAAAGTTGCGGAAATCAGAAGCAAGATGATTTTCACGCTTCTTATGCTGGTCGTATTCAGAATCGGTTCAAACATTCCGGTTCCGAACATCAACAGAAGCGTGCTTCAGGAAATGTTTTCCGGTGAAACAGGACTTTTCGATTTATTTGATTTGTTCTCCGGCGGTTCGTTCAGTAACTTCACAATTTTTGCATTGAGTATTACACCATACATCACTGCATCCATCATCGTTCAGCTGCTCACCATCGCTTTCCCGTATTTCGAACGACTTGCGAAGGAAGGCATGGAAGGCAGAAAGAAAATGGCACAGATTACCCGCTACATGACCGTTGTGCTGGCTTTAGTCCAGGCAATCGGTCTTACGGTAGGTCTCTTCAGAAAAGCAGTTGTAGACAGAAGCACATTTTCTGTAATCGTAGTAATTTTAGTACTGACAGCAGGAACCGCATTCCTTATGTGGCTCGGCGAATTAATCAATGACAAGGGAATCGGAAACGGCATCTCCTTACTGATCTTTGGCGGAATCGTTGCAAGAATCCCAAGCGGAATCAGAACAATTGTAACCGGATACGAAGGCGGCGCAATGTCTTTGGTAACGATTATCATTTTCATCATCGCTGCGGTACTTGTAACAGCAGGTGTTGTTCTCATCCAGGAAGGACAGAGAAGAATTCCTGTACAGTATGCAAAAAGAGTTGTAGGAAGAAAAATGTACGGCGGACAGTCAACGCATATTCCTATTAAGGTTAACCAGGCCGGCGTAATTCCTATCATCTTCGCATTATCAATTTTACAGTTCCCACTGACTATCACATACTTTATGTCGCAGAACAACGCATTCAGCGTATGGGTTACGAAGTGGCTGTCACCTTCAGGAAACCCCGGTGTATGGGTTTACGGAGTGCTTAATGTTGTGCTTATCATTTTCTTCACATACTTCTACACAGGAATCACTTTCAATCCGAACGAAGTTGCGAACAACATGAAAGCTAACGGCGGATTCATTCCGGGAATCAGACCTGGTAAGGCTACTGAAGATTATTTAAACAAAGTTATGTCAAGAATTACAATTGTCGGAGCAATTTTCCTTGCTCTTATCGCAACCCTGCCTACAATCTTAGGCGTTATGGTACCGACACTCAAGGGAATTCACTTCGGCGGAACATCGCTTCTTATCGCTGTCGGTGTTGCACTTGACACAGTAAGACAACTTGAAAACCAGATGCTCATGAGAAATTATCAAGGTTTCTTAAAGTAAAGAGGGAGATGAGTACAATGCTTAGAACTATATTATTAGGGCCTCCCGGAGCAGGAAAAGGAACCCAGGCGGTTAAGATTGTTGAAAAATATGGGATTCCACATATTTCAACCGGAGACATTTTCAGAGAAAACATCAAGAACGGAACGGAACTTGGCAAGAAAGCACAGGAGTACATGAACAAAGGCGAACTTGTTCCGGATGATTTGGTAATTGAAATCGCAACTACCAGACTCCTTGCCGATGACTGCAAGAACGGATTTCTGCTTGACGGCTTTCCGAGAACCGTTTATCAGGCACAGAAGCTTGATGAATTCTTAGCTGCACACGATTCCAAGATCGACAAAGTTTTGGATATCGCGGTAGAAAAGGAAGAGTTGATTACAAGACTGACAGGAAGAAGAGTATGCAAAGCATGCGGAGCAAGCTTCCATGTAGTAAACATTCCTCCTAAAAAAGAAGGCGTTTGCGATTACTGCGGCGGAGAACTGATTCAGAGAGCTGATGACAATTTGAAAACAGTTACAAACAGAATCGATGTTTATGAAGCGCAGACGATGCCTCTCATCGAGTATTATGAAAATGCAGGAAACATTGCGCATATCGACGGCAGTACCGGATTGGACAATGTATTTGCTGACATCGTAAAAGCTTTAGGGGAATAGTAATGATCATCATCAAATCGAAACAGGAACTGGATTTAATGAGAGAAGCCGGTAAGGTGTGCGGACAGATTCTCAGGGATCTTGCCGAGATAATCAAGCCGGGCATATCCACACTGGAGATAGATCGCTTTGTTGAAAAGACAGTGCGTGAGCATGGCATGACCGCGGCCGAAAAGGGATACTGCGGTTATCCTGCCAGCGTATGCGTTTCAATAAATGATGAGGTTGTTCACGGAATTCCGAGCAAAAAGCGCCATCTGAGAGAAGGCGACATAGTAAGCTGCGACCTGGTTGTTGAATACAAAGGATATATGGCAGATGCTGCAAGAACTTATCCGGTAGGTGAGGTAAGTCCTGAAGCCATGCATCTTATAGAAACAGCTGAGCGTGCGTTTTTCAACGGAATCGCATATGCAAAACCGGGTTACAGACTGCAGGACATCTCACACGCAATCCAGGAAACGGTTGAAGGCGAAGGCTTCGGCGTGATAAGAGATTTCGTGGGACACGGTATCGGAAGTGAGATGCATGAAGATCCGCAGATTCCCAATGTAGGCAAAGCCGGCAAGGGTCCGAGACTTCAGCCGGGAATGACGCTTGCAATTGAGCCCATGATCACACAGGGTACATGGGAAGTCGATGTCCTTGAGGATGACTGGACGGCAGTTACCCTTGACGGAGGACTTGCAGCCCACTATGAAAATACGGTTGTTATCACTGATGGTGAGCCGGAATTGCTTACCTTATAAAGAGTAGAAGGAGATGTATTTATGGCGAAAAAAGACGTCATTGAAGCAATGGGAACAGTTGTCGATGCACAGCCGAATGCAATGTTCAAAGTAAAATTAGACAACGGTTTCGAGGTGCTTGCACACATTTCAGGAAAAATCAGAATGAATTATATCAGAATTCTTCCGGGTGATAAGGTAAAAGTTGAACTTTCACCGTACGATCTTGCCAGAGGAAGAATCATATGGAGAGATAAAGGCTAGGAGGGAAATTTATGAAAGTTAGAGCTTCCGTAAAACCTATCTGCGAAAAGTGCAAAGTTATCAAGAGAAACGGCAAAGTAATGGTTATCTGTGAAAACCCTAAGCACAAGCAGAAACAAGGTTGATTTAAGTTAGTATGGAGCGGGCGTACACGAACCGGGAGGTGCGCCGCAACGCTCTTTCAAAAAAATAAGAAGATCCTGTCTATATCGCCACCCGGAAAGGCGACGGAAGATAGGGGAAGGAGAAAAATATGGCTCGTATAGCCGGTGTTGACTTACCAAGAGAAAAAAGAGTAGAAATAGGTTTAACTTATATCTACGGTATTGGCAGACCAACTTCACTTGCTATCTTAGAAAAAGCAGGCGTAAATCCAGACACAAGAGTTAAGGATTTAACTGAAGAAGAAGCAGGTAAAATCAGAAGAATTATCGACGAAGAATACCTTGTAGAAGGTGATTTGAGAAGAGAGGTATCTCTTAACATTAAGAGACTCATGGAAATCGGCTCCTACAGAGGAATTCGTCACAGAAGAGGACTCCCTGTAAGAGGACAGAAAACTAAGACTAATGCCAGAACTCGCAAGGGTCCGAAGAAGACCGTTGGCAGAAAGAAAAAGGCAACTAAGTAAGAAGGAGGTAGGAAAAAATGGCTAAGACTGTAAAGAAAACAGTTAGAAAAAAGAAAAGAGAACGTAAGAATATTGAAAAAGGCCAGGCACATATCCAATCCACCTTTAACAATACTTTAGTTACTCTTACAGATATGAGCGGAAATGCACTTTCATGGTCATCCGCAGGTTCCCTTGGATTTAAGGGTTCCAGAAAATCCACACCGTTCGCGGCACAGATGGCAGCTGAAGAAGCAGCAAAGGGTGCTATGGAACACGGTTTAAAGACGGTAGAAGTTTATGTAAAGGGACCTGGTTCCGGCAGAGAAGCTGCCATCAGAGCACTTCAGACAGCAGGACTTGAAATCACTTTAATCAGAGATATCACACCAATCCCGCATAACGGATGCAGACCGCCGAAGAGAAGAAGAGTCTAGGAAAGGAGGAGTAATTTAAATGGCAAGATATACAGATGCAAACTGCAAATTATGCAGAAGAGAAGGTCAGAAGCTTTTCTTAAAGGGCGAAAGATGCTACAGCGGCAAATGTGCAATCGAAAAGAGAAATTACGCTCCCGGACAGCATGGTCAGGCAAGAAAGAAAATGTCCGACTATGGTCTTCAGTTAAGAGAAAAGCAAAAAGCAAAGAGATTCTACGGAATGCAGGAAACTCAGTTCAGAAATTTATTCGACAAGGCTACTAAGAAAGCAGGTAAGACAGGTGAAAACCTCTTAATCTTACTTGAAACAAGACTGGACAACGTTGTATTCAGACTTGGATTCGCAGCTTCCAGAAAAGAAGCCAGACAGCTTGTAACTCACGGCCACTTCACAGTAAACGGCAAGAAGGCTAACATTCCTTCCATGGAAGTGAAAGCCGGTGATGTAATCGCTGTAAAGGCTAAGAGCCAGAGCTCACCTAAGTTCAAGGAAATCAAGGAAATGTCCATCACAGTTCCTAGCTGGATGACAGTGGATGTTGACAAATTAGAAGGTAAAGTTGTAACTCTGCCGACGAGAGAAGAAATCGATACTCCAATCGCAGAGCACTTGATCGTCGAATTATATTCCAAGTAAGAACCTATCAAGAGCCGGGTAGTATTTGCCGTGCAAATCTCCACCCTCAAGCTCTTGACAGAACCTTGTTACATGTGTACGCATAGCGTACACCCGTAATAACTGGGGAAATGGTACGATGAAACTTGGAATGAAAAGGAGGGTTTTTTAGTGATCGAAATCGAAAAACCAACAATCAATAAATATATTGATGAAGATGGAAACTACGGTAAATTCGTAGTAGAGCCTTTGGAAAGAGGCTATGGTACAACTCTTGGCAATGCGCTTAGAAGAATTCTTTTGAGCTCACTTCCGGGAGCAGCAGTCACATCAGTAAAAATCGACGGAGTACTTCACGAGTTTTCAACAATACCGGGAGTAAAAGAAGACGTTACGGAAATCATCCTCAACCTTAAAAAACTTGCAATCAGATTAAACGGAGACAACACAAAGAGAGTTATCATCAATGCGGTTGGTCCTAAGGAAGTAACCGCTGCCGATATCATCGGAGACTCCGACATCGAGATTTTCAATCCGGACCTGCACATCGCAACTCTGGAAGAAAATGCAACACTCGTAATGGAAGTTAATCTTGCAAGAGGAAGAGGATATGTTCCTGCGGAAATGAATAAGACAGAAAGCACACCGATTTCGGTGATTCCTGTTGATTCCATTTACACTCCTGTAAGAAAAGTAAATTTTACAGTTGAGAATACCAGAGTAGGACAGGTAACAGACTACGACAGACTGGTACTTGAAATTTGGACAGACGGATCAATCACGCCGGAAGAAGGCGTTTCCATCGGAGCAAAGATTATGCAGGAACACTTGAATCTGTTCATCCAGCTCACCGATACAACCGGAACAATGGAAATTATGGTTGAAAAGGAAGAAGACCAGAAGGAAAAAGCACTCGAAATGACAATTGAAGAACTGGAACTTTCCGTTCGTTCTTTCAACTGCCTGAAGAGAGCAGCAATCAATACTGTAGAAGAACTTACGCAGAAATCAGAAGAGGATATGATGAAGGTTAGAAACCTTGGTAAAAAATCTCTTGATGAAGTAAAAGCGAAACTTGAGGAACTGGGACTCGGCTTAAGACCGAGTGATGAATAGAACTTGCAATGAAAGGAGAATCTTAAAATGCCAGGATACAGAAAACTGGGCAGACCTTCCGCTCACAGAAAATCCATGCTGAGAAACCTTGTAACTGATTTATTCAGAGAAGGCAGAATTCAGACAACGGATTGCAGAGCAAAGGAAGCCAGAAGAGAAGCAGAAAAGCTGATTACTTTGGCAAAGCGCGGTGATCTTCACGCAAGAAGACAGGTACTTGCTTATGTTTTTGACGAAACAGTTGTAGCAAAGCTTTTTGATGAAATCGCACCAAAGTATGCAGACAGAAACGGCGGATATACAAGAATTCTTAAGTTAGGACCTCGTCAGGGCGACTGCGCTGAAGTTGTTTTCTTAGAATTAGTATAAGAGATATAAGCTGAAATAAAAGGGAGGCTGAATCGTGAAGATTCAACCTCCCTTTTTGAGAATTGATAAAATATCATTTAGTAAGGAGTTTAAATGATACTTAGGGACAATTTTTACAGACCTGTTTGGATAGTTCTCTCGATAATGTTGTTTTGAATTTCTTCACTCAGGTCTACGAAATAAGCGGAATATCCGGCAACACGAACGAGGATGTCCGCCGGTATCTCTTGCTGCCTTAATCGCAAGCCGGAAAGTTTCCTCGTCGATATTCGGATGGAAACGGAAGGAAATGCAAGGTTCGTCTGTCTGCAAATCCAGCATACAGCGCAGGAAGACGCGCGTCAGTTCGTTGCAGGCATCCTTACCGTTTTCTAACTGACCGCCGAGCATGATGTGCATCCAGAGCGGACAGCCCGGGTCAGCAAGGGATTCCGCATAGCAGCGGATGTTCCAAACTCCCGCAACTTTCAGCTTGGCGTGCCGCCAAACGTTCTGCCGGAGGAAGGTCGAGAGTCAGAACTTGAAGTCTGTAATAGAGGTCCTGCCTGAAATAGCTCCGTTGTCTGTTGGAGTGCCTGCTCTGGACATTGATCTTTCAATGTTGTAGGCAGGAAGCAACTCGTTGAATGCTTTTGAGGCGTAAACAGTACGTTGGTCTGTGTGGAGTATCATCTTGAGCGGACTTCCAATTCCCTTGAGTTCAAGAATGCTCTGAAGACCATTGATGTAGGTCATTCTGTCACCACGCTTTGCGGAGAGAGAATGCGACAAAATTTCGTTATTCCAAAGGTCCATGTATAGCGTCAATTCATAGTAATGACCTTGGAAACAAAAGGCTGTCATGTCGCTGACAACGCACTGCATCGGTCCAGTGATATGAAGATCAGCCAAAACAAGATTAGGAAAGATACGAAATCTTTCACCAGGTTTTCTGTACCTGCGATGTCTAACCTTGCTTGCAATACCAGCTGTTTTGCAGCATTGGTGCTTGTAAGCGTTGGAATTGCAATCGTAAACCGTGATACGAAAAAGGTTTAGATAAGAGATTAGTTATCTAATCCCAAAATCACCCCGCAAAGTGTATTGTTAATAATTCTCTTGAATGCTAAAGTGGCATCGATGAGGCAAAGCAGCCGTTACATAAAGCTATGGACGAACGCAGGTTGCAGCTTCATTGAGAAATTATACCTTAATTAGCTTTTAGGAGGATTTATTATGGGTAAAAAAATTCCTATGTGGCAGACCATTTTGGTTATGCTTGCAATGGTAGGTTTCCTTATGTGGTCTATTATTAAAGACACAGGCGGAGAACCACACATCGCACTTATTTTAGCAGCAGGTTTCGCAGGCATTA
>JALERA010000049.1:0-9882 GCA_022764365.1 Bacillota bacterium | reverse complement strand
TTTTCTTCTGGATAAGGAGCTTATTTGAGGATGCAGCTTTAAGATAAGGAGGAATTATATGGAGCAATTGAGAGCAAAAAAAGGTTTCATCTGTGATATGGACGGTGTAATCTACCGCGGCGGCAATCTGCTGCCGGGAGTCAAGGAGTTCGTGGACTGGCTCAACAGAGAAGACAAGAAATTCTTGTTTCTGACCAACAACAGCGGACAGACACCGCTCGAGCTGAAACTGAAACTGCAGAATATGGGAATGGACATTGACGAAAGTCATTTTTATACAAGTGCGATGGCAACCGCGAAGTTTGTGAGTGAGCAGACACATCACTGCAATGCCTATGTAATCGGAGAACCGGGACTGGTCGGAGCACTTTACCAGTGCGGGGTTGCCATTACGGACAAAGATCCGGATTATGTAATCGTGGGCGAGAGCCAAAGCTATAATTATGAGACGATTTGCAAGGCTGTATCCCTGGTTCGCGGAGGGGCGAAACTAATCGGAACCAACTTCGACATGACGGGACCTTCAACCAGAGGAATTATTCCGGCATGCAGAGCGCTCATCTCACCGATTGAGATGGCAACCGGCAAGCAGGCGTATTTTGTGGGAAAACCGAATCCTCTTATGATGAGAACCGGATTGAAGATGCTGGGCGTGCATTCGGAAGAGGCTGCTATGATCGGTGACCGCATGGATACAGACATCATAGGCGGAGTGGAAAGCGGACTGGATCCGATTCTTGTTTTGTCGGGAGTGACGAGCAGAGAAGAAGTCGACCTCTTCCCATACAGGCCGCGTCTGATTCTAAACGGAGTGGGAGATATTCCGGAATAAAGGGAGAAGACATGAAAGCAACGGTAATTGTAGACAATAAGAAAAGTGAAGACCTCAAAGGCGAGTGGGGGCTTTGCATATACATAGAATATAGAGGACAAAACATTTTACTCGACGCAGGAGCTTCGGGTTTATTCGCCGAAAACGCCGGGAAACTCGGGATTGATCTTAAAGCCGTGGACGCGGCAGTCCTTTCGCATGCGCACTATGACCACGCAAACGGAATGGAGAAATTTTTCCTCACAAATGATGAAGCAAAGTTTTATGTGCGGGAAACCTGCGATGAAAACTGCTATACAAAGTGGTGGTTTTTCAGCAAATACATAGGGATACCGAAGAAAATACTCGAGGAATATCCGGACCGATTTGTTTTTGCAAAAGATGACACGAAAATTGCGGACGGAGTCTACCTCATCCCGCATAAGACACCGAACCTCGAAAAAATCGGAAGACGGGAGCACATGTACCAACGCAGAGCTGACGGATGGCATCCGGACAATTTTTCGCATGAACAGAGTCTGGTGTTTGAGACCGACAAGGGTCTTGTGATTTTTAACAGCTGTTCCCACGGTGGTGCGGCTAATATCATAAACGAGGTTGCACGGACTTTTCCGGACAAAGAGGTTCATGCGATAATCGGAGGATTTCACCTCTACAATAAATCGGCGGCAGAAGTTCGCGAATTCGCCAAACGGGTCAAAGAAACCGGCATACAACATGTGTGTACCGGCCACTGCACCGGAGATAAAGCCTATGCGATTCTCAAAGAGGAACTTGGCGACAAGCTCCATCAGCTTTGCTGCGGTCTTGTGATGGAATTTTAAAAATGAAAAGGAGATACAGCAAATGAAAATGAAGAGAAAATTAGTCTTAGTCTTGGCTTTGTCCTTAGTGATATCGATGATTCCGGCGCCTGTATCCGCTGCACTCAAGAGTGCCGGCTCTCCGACGGAAGTTCAGACCTTGGTATCCGGTGAAAACTTGGAACATAATTTCGTAAAGATTACGGCAAACGGCACCACACTTCAGATTGAAGCAGAGACGCCGATAAAAGCAGCGGAATTTGGTTTTAATGTGATAAAAGTAGGCAATACAAAAGGCGACTGGGTTGGTCGAGCATATCCAACCGATATGGGAGACTATTGCAAATTTTCATTTACTTTGTCGAATGGTGCAATGAACGGTGATTATGTTCTGCAGATAACCAAAAAGATCAGAGAAAGAGATAACCCTGTTTTTTATAAGAACTGCCCGTTCCGCGTAACAAACGGTCAATTTTCAATCTTGAAATATAACAAGATTATTAAAGAAAATGCAAGAATCGATAAGAACGCAAACAAGAAGAAAAAACCATCCGCTTTCAAAAAAACGAATCTCAGCGATGTCAAGAACATTTGCTTCCGTGATCCTGTAACCAAGAAAGTGGCACCTGTAACAAGCAAAAAGGTAAAATACTTCAAGACGGTTTCCAATGAGGTTGTAAAGGGTGCAACGACGGATTATGAAAAGCTTTTGAAGATTTATGAATATGTAGCGGAGAATTTCTACTATGACAATATTGCTTTTTCTTCGGGAACAAAGCAATATGTGGATCCTTACAAGAACCTCTACAACATGAGAAATAAGAAAAAAAGTGCCAACAGCCAGGGCGGGAAAGTTGCAACAACCTGCGTGGGATATGCAGCAGCTGTTTGCGCACTCGCAAGAGCTCAGGGCATTCCGACAAGGATTGTGAACGGACACCATATCAGTCTCGGAAAGGGAGGATTTAATAATTGGACTTCGGAGGATGACATGGCGAAACTTGATCACTGGTGGAATGAATGCTATGTTGACGGACGTTGGATTACAGTCGATACAACACCGGGCAACAGTAACAAATGGGACAAAAAAAAGAACACATGGACATACACCGGCTTGACCAACTACATTTACTTCGACCCTACAGACGAACAGCTTGCGACATCACATCTGTTGTTTGAAGTAAAGGGACTTAATTAATATAAAGTTAAAAGACAAATAAAAATCCCTCTTTAGAGTAATGGCTGAAGAGGGATTTGGCATACTTATAATTATAGGAAGGTAAAACCGAATGAAGGAAAAAACAAAAGAAATCCTCACAGACATACTCTTTGATATTGCCGCGGGAATTTTGATTGCGATTGGAACCTACAATTTTGCGACTGCTGCGAAGTTTCCGATGAGTGGATTCAACGGGATCGGCATGATATTCTATCATTTGTGGGGACTGCCGATCGGTACGGTGGTACTTGTATTGAACATTCCGACGGCAATCGTCTGCTACAAGGCGCTCGGCAAGGAGTTTATGCTCAAATCGGCAAAGAGCATTCTTATCACATCGGCAATCATGGACTATGTGGCACCCCTGTTTCCGCTTTATACCGGCGACAAGATTCTTGCGCTTGTATGCACAGCGGTTCTTACAGGGCTCGGCTGTGCTTTGATCTTGATGCGCGAATCGTCCACCGGCGGCTCGGATTTTATTATGCTTGCAATCAAAGCGAAGTATCCGTATATGACACTTGGGAAAATATCCTTTGCCATCGCGTCCATCATTGTTTTGGCGGGTACGATTTTGGTATCGAAGCAGATCGACGGTCTGATATACGGTCTTATGATTAATTTTGTTCTTTCTGCGGTTATCGACAAATTCATGTACGGCATATCGGCGGGCAAACTGGCACTTATCGTTACGGACAAGCCAAAGGAAATCGCCGTGCTGATCGAAAAGACAACCGGAAGAGGCTGCACCTTCTTGAAAGCGGAGGGGAGCTATACGATGCAGCCGAAGGATGTAATCATGTGTGCGTCCAACACCAAAGAAATGTACGGCGTGCGCAAAACGGTTAAAGCGGTGGATCCGAATGCTTTTGTAATCATCATGGAATCCAATGAAACCCTTGGAGAGGGATTTTCCAAGAACATATAAGGAAGATAAATACATTTTATCCCTTGCGTTTCGTCAAGGGATTGCTTATAATAAAGAGTATATTAATAAGAAAAGGAATGGTACAAATGAAAGAAGTATTGCTCAGAGAGCTGTTTCGAAACACGGCTGAATACGCAGACGCTGAAGTCCTCGTAAAAGGCTGGGTAAGAAACAACAGAAATTCCAACAAGTTTGGATTTATTGAATTAAACGACGGATCGTTTTTTAAATCCGTTCAGGTAGTATATGAAGAAGAATTTCTCGACAATTACGAAGAAATCGCGAAATCTTACGTTGGATCTGCACTTGCGGTGACAGGTGTTGTATGCCTTACTCCGAATGCAAAGCAGCCGTTTGAAATCAAAGCGAAGGCAGTAACGGTTGAAGGAACATCGACGCCGGATTATCCGCTTCAGCCGAAGCGCCACTCCATGGAGTTCCTGAGAGAAATCGGCTACCTGCGTCCGAGAACCAATATGTTCAGTGCAGTGTTCCGCGTTCGTTCGCTGGTTGCCTACGCAATTCATAAGTTTTTCCAGGACCAGGACTTCGTCTATGTGCATACTCCTGAAATCACAGCGAGTGATGCTGAGGGCGCAGGCGAAATGTTCCAGGTAACAACACTCGACCTTGATAACCTTCCGAGAACAGAGGACGGCAAGGTTGATTACAGTCAGGATTTCTTCGGAAAGAAGACAAATCTTACGGTTTCCGGACAGCTTGAGGCGGAGATCTTTGCGCTTGCATTTAGAAATGTATATACTTTCGGACCGACATTCAGAGCAGAGAATTCAAACACCGCACGCCATGCATCCGAATTCTGGATGATTGAACCGGAAATGGCGTTTGCGGATCTGAACGACTATCTTGAAGTTGCAGAAGATATGATTAAATATATCATCAATTTTGTACTCGAGAAAGCTCCTGAGGAAATGCAGTTCTTCAATTCATTTGTTGACAAAACTCTGCTTGCAAGACTGGATAATATCGTAAACTCTGACTTTGGCAGAGTGACATATACCGAAGCGGTTGAGCTGCTTCAGAAGTCCGGAAAGGAATTCCAGTATCCGGTTGAATGGGGCATCGACCTTCAGACCGAACACGAAAGATACCTGACAGAAGAAATCTTCAAGAAGCCTGTTTTCGTTACGGACTATCCGAAGGACATCAAGGCATTTTACATGCGTCTTAACGATGACGGAAAGACCGTTGCGGCTGCGGACCTTCTCGTTCCGGGCGTCGGCGAAATCATCGGAGGCTCCCAGAGAGAAGAAAGACTTGAGGTTCTCGAAAAGAGAATGGAAGAAATGGGTCTTAACAAAGAAGATTACTGGTGGTACTGCAACCTCCGCAAGTTCGGCGGCGTAAAGCATGCAGGCTATGGTCTGGGCTTTGAAAGAATCATCATGTATGTTACGGGCGTACAGAACATCAGAGACGTGCTTCCGTTCCCGAGAACACCGAAGACGGCAGAATTTTAGGAGTAAGAAATCAAACAGAGGTGGATATAGTGAACACGCGGACGAGAGGATTTTTGGCAACCGTGGTGTCGGCAACTTTTTTTGGGTTTATTCCATTGATGGTAAAAGTAGTATGCAGTGGCGGAGGGAATACCCTTGCCACTGCTTTTTATCGTTTTGCCTTATCTTTGCCGGCACTGTATATTTATCTGAAATGCAAAAATATTTCCTTAAGGATTACCTCAAAGCAGCTGATCGACATCATTCTGATTACAGCATTGGGGTATGGAGGAACGACGGTATTTCTGTTTTCGTCGTACAATTACATACCATTGGGGATGGCGACAACCATCCACTTTACCTATCCGGTCTTCACGATTTTGGGTTGTGTGATTTTCCTGCACGAAAAAATCAAAAAAATGAAAGTGCTCGCGGTTGCGCTTTCTTTTAGCGGCATTTTGTTTTTCTATAATCCGGACGGCTCGGTAAGCCTGCCGGGAATGGCACTTGCTTTCGTTTCAGGCATGACCTATGCGTTTTACACAATCTATCTCAGGGAAAGCAGTCTCAAAGATATGGATTCGGTGAAGCTCATTTTTTATTTGAACACAGCCGGCGCGGTGATGATGCTTATCATGGCACTTGCTGCGGGTGATTTTACAGTCGGGCTGACGCCGGCAGCATGGGCGGTGGCAGTATTCTTGGCGGTTTCCGCATCGTTTATCGGGGTTTTGGGATACCAAGTCGGGGTGAAATGCATCGGACCGCAGAATACGGCAATCTTGAGCACATTCGAGCCGATTACGAGTATGATTATCGGAGTGCTTGTTTATCAGGAACTCTTCACGGTAAAGACGCTTTTGGGCTGCCTGTGCATCCTTTCTTCGGTAATTATCGTGGCAAAAATGAAAGAATAGAGCAGATAAAGTAAAAATATTCTAAGATTCCCTCTTTGAGGAATGAAAAACTATTGTTTTTTCAATGCGTGTTTGATATAATATTGACGATTGAAAATAATTTGGGAGGTCTCAATAGATGAAAGGCTATACAAGCGAAATGATTAGAAATGTTGCTTTGTTAGGACACGGCGGATGCGGTAAGACAACTTTCCTTGAAGCTGCACTTTTAGCAACAGGAGTAATTTCAAGATTAGGAAAGGTTGAAGACGGAACAACGGTATCCGACTACGACAAGATGGAAATCGAAAAAGGATATTCCATCAACACTACATTAGTACCGGTTGAATATAACAAAGTCAAAATCAACTTCGTTGATACGCCGGGATTCTTCGACTTCGCAGGCGAAGTACAGGGCGCACTCAGAGGTGTCGAAGCCGCAGCGATCTTAGTAGACGCTTCCTCCGGCATCCAGGTTGGTACAGAAAAAGCATGGGATGCTTGTAAGAAATTAGGTTCCCCTAAGTTCTTCATCATCAACAAGATTGACAAAGAAAACGTAGATGTTGACGCGACAATCGCTCAGCTTCAGGATAAATTCGGTACTTCCGTTGTTACGCTTGACGATAAGGACGCTATGGCAGAAGCAATTGCGGAAGTGGACGAAGAACTCATGGACATTTACTTCAACGAAGGCGGATTTACCGATGAACAGTTCAGCAAAGGTCTGACGAAGGGTATTTTGCAGGGAGACATCGTTCCTGTATTCAAATGTTCTTCTATCACAGGCGAAGGCGTGAAGGAAGTTCTTCAGGAAATCATCGACTTTGTTCCGAATCCGACAATCGAGGGCTACAAGGCTCTTAATGATAAAGACGAAGAAATCGTAATCAAGGCTGACGCTTCTGCTAAGCCGGTTGTATTCGTATTCAAGACACTTGCGGATTCCTTCCTCGGCAAGATTTCCCTTGCGAAGGTTGTAAGCGGCAAGGTAACTGCAGGCATGTCTTTACATAATTTCAGAGTGGATAAGGATGAAAAGCTCGGTTCCGTATTCTTTATCAGAGGCAAGAACAAAGGAGAATGCCCTGAAGCTGTAGCAGGCGATATCGTAGCACTCGGCAAGCTTGAATACACGAAGACAGGCGACACATTATCCGAAAAGAACAATCAGGTTACAATCAAACCGATTGACTTCCCGCAGCCGACACTCTTCGTAGCAATCGAATCCGCAGATAAGGGTGCTGATGACAAGCTTTCAACGGGATTTGCAAGATTAACGGAAGAAGACCCGTCCCTGGTTCTTCAGAGAAATATCGAAACCCGCCAGACATTGGTAGGCGGACAAGGCGAAAGCCAGATTAACATTGCGCTCGGCAAGTTAAAAGACAAGTATGGCGTATCCGTAAACATCGTTCCGCAGAAGATTGCTTACAGAGAAACAATCAAGGGAACATCCGATGTACAGGGTAAACATAAGAAACAGTCCGGTGGTTCCGGTCAGTACGGTGATGTTCACATCAAGTTCTCACCTTCCCAGCAGGAATTCGAATTTACCGAAGAACTTTTCGGCGGTTCCGTTCCGAAGCAGTACGTTCCGGCAGTAGAAAAAGGACTGCTCGAATGTATGGAAAAGGGTCCTCTTGCAGGATGTAAAGTTCAGAACGTTAAGGCTACATTATATGACGGTTCCTATCACCCGGTAGACTCCAACGAAGCCGCATTCAAGATCGCAGCTTCCCTGGCATTCAAGAAGGGTATCGCAGAAGCAAAGCCTTGCCTGCTTGAACCTATTATGAAACTTGAAATTACCGTTCCGGATGACTTCGTAGGTGCTGTTATGGGCGACCTGCCTACAAGAAGAGGTGCTGTAATGGGTATGGATCCGCAGATTGGCGGAGGACAGACTCTCCATGCAGAAGCTCCGCAGGCTGAACTGTTCGACTATGCAATTGCACTTCGTTCGATGACGCAGGCAAGAGGTTCTTTCACAATGGAATTCGCAAGATATGAAGAAGTACCTGCAATGAACGCACAGAAGATTATCGAAGCTCACAAGGCTGAAGAAGAAGATAAATAAAATTCGACATAAGAGACGGGGGGGCGCATGCCCCCTGTTTTGTTCAAAGGAAAGGACTTATGACATGAAAAGAACATTAAGACGCCTGATTCTTTTGGTTCTTGCGGCTATTGCAATCTTCGCAATGAACAGCATTGCATACGGCGCAACAAGTTTGAGCGGCAGAACTACAATCAGTCTGTACGGAAGTGAATACAGCTATACCGGAAGTCCGATTGTCCCGAAACTTTATGTTTATTACAAGAGCCCGAATTCATATATATCAAGAACATTAGAAGAAAACAGGGACTATACGGTGCAGTGCAGCGACAACATTAATGTCGGAACGGCAACTGTCACAATCACCGGAATGGGAGACTATGAGGGGACAGTGTCGAAAACTTTTTCGATTACGAAGCAGTCGATAAGCGGATACGAAGTCAAGATCAGCGTTGCGGATGCAACTTACACCGGGTATAATATTACACCGAAAATAACGGCAACATTAAACGGAAAGACATTGACGGAAGGCGTTGACTACGCGGTGGACGCTGTTAGTGCGAAAGATGCCGGCTCGCAGAAAATTACCATCAGAGGCAAAGGAAATTTTGACGGAAGTACGACAGAGTATTTTAAAATCAACAAAAAACCTCTGAGCGAATGCAGAGTGAGCGTCAGTGATCAGAAATACACAGGCAAGGCCCTCACTCCTTCTGTTACGGTTTACAACGGAAACCTTGCGGTCCCGAGCAGCGAATACAGGGTAAGTTATTCGGACAACACTCAGATAGGAACGGCAAAGGTTGAAGTAGAGGCGATGTATTCCGCGTCTAACTATACAGGGGAAACAACGGAGACATTCTTAATAAAATACGACATTGCGAAGTGTGTTTTTACAATAAGCAAATGTACATACACGGGAAGTGCGGTCACGCCGGAAGTAATGATCAAGCAGGGGAGCAAAACCTTGACAAAAGGGATTGACTATCTCCTTCAGATCAGCAATAACATAAACGCAGGGCAGGGAAATATTACGGTAACCGGCACCGGATATTATCTGGGAAGTGCTGCGAAGACCTTCACGATCGAGCCGAAGAGCATAGAAACGGCTTTGAGTACGCTGGTTCTTCCTGAAGAAAAATACATTTACACGGGGCAGGAATTCATACCGGAAGTTACAAATGTTATGGACGGGACGACTGCACTCGTGAAGGACAAGGACTACACGATAACTTACGAAAAGAACATAAATCCGGGTTATGCATACGCAGTTATTAACGGAAAAGGCAATTATGGGAAAGCCCAGAAACTGAAATTTGCAATTTATCCGTCAATGCCGAAAATACTCAAAATCGAGCCGGATACGAAGAATACAGCTGTAATTAAGTGGACAAAGGGACCTAAGGGACTCAAGTATATCGTGTATCGTAACGGAAACAACATCGGAACATCGAAGACGAATGCTGTTTCCTTCAAGGATAAGAAGGCAAAAACAAACGGGAAAGATTATGAATACACGATTGTTGCGGTTTGTTCCAATGCGGCGGATTTAAAGAGTGAGATGTCAGAAGCGAAGGTAAGCCGCTACATCAAGGCTCCGAAAGTCTCCGCTTCAGTTGCGGGAAGCCGCGTGCTCATGGCGAAGTGGAACAAGGTTAAGGATGTGGACGGATATCAGCTTCAGA
>JALERA010000012.1:0-16331 GCA_022764365.1 Bacillota bacterium | reverse complement strand
AGATAACAACGATGCGGAACGGAGCATCCGAAAATTCTGTGTGGGCAAGCATAGCTGGCACATCATAGGATCCCGACGCGGAGCCAAGGCAAGTGCCATTCTCTACAGTATAGCAGAAACATCCAAAGCCAACGGACTGAAGCCATACGAATATTTCAAGTATCTCCTCGAACAGATGCTGACGCATCTGGATGACAAGCCAGCTGATTACATAGACGACTTGCTGCCATGGTCTGAAAAGATACCGGAATATTGCAGGTTGAAAACATTTGAATAGTTAACACTCGCCGCCTGCAAGGGCGGCACTTTTTTTAGACCACGTATGTGGTTTACCATTTACCAAAATCAAGGGACTCCTTTGCGTGTTTCGCTTTAAGATGGAGGCTCTTTTTTTATGCGATAGACTTGAAAAGAATAAAAAAGTATGTTATATTAATATTAGTTAGTATCAATTAGTATCAATAAATGGAGGGCGAAGATGGATGCTGTATATTTTTTGAAGATGATTGAAGATAAAAGCTTTACCGATTTAAAAAAAATGCAGTATAAATACTCAAGAGAAAGCGTTGCCGAAATGCTTGAGCTTTTAAAAGAAAATCGCTATAGACTTTTCCCGATGAGGGATTTTTCAGGTCAGCCGATTATCTATTTCGATGAGCTTACACGAATCAGTCCGAAGTATGCGAAGCTTCTCCTTGCGCATCAGAGCGATACGCAGGGTTTTGGAATGCATGCGATGGAGGAGGAAATTTTCAGCACTTTTGAGATAGAAAACATCAATACATCCAGAGAAAGCATCCGGAAGATCCTCGCGGGCTATGCGCCGCGGGATGAGGGTGAAGAGCGGATTTTCGGCATGAAAAAGGGCTTGGAATTCGTAAGCGATTACCGCAATGAAATAAATGAAGAGAATTTATATAAGCTGTATCAGATGGCAGTCGGCAATTATGTAGAGAATGAGGATCGTCTGCCGGAGGGGTGTAAATATCGGAATGATGCGGTGTACGTTGTCGGCGGCAGGCAGACACACGAAGGACTGCCTCACGAATTGCTGCCGGAGTACATGAAGGCATTTATGGACTTTATCAATGCGGAAACGGACATTGACGACCTGGCGAAAGCGGCAATTCTTCATTTTTATATGGCATATCTGCATCCGTACTTTGACGGAAACGGAAGAACCGCACGGCTTCTGCAGCTCTGGTATCTCGTGCAGCGCGGTTATGCGTCGGCTATGTTTGTATCTATGTCAGCGCTTATCCGCAGCAGCCGCAGCCGTTACTATAAGGCATACCAACAGATAGAGGAAAATGCGAAAATCAGCGGATGTATCGATGTGACACCTTTCGTCTTATATTTTGCTGAGAATGTATATGCACACCTCAGCGATTCACTGCCGTCACAATTTGTACTCGACGAGTTTGCCAGCGCATTGCTGTTAGGTGAAATCACGCAGAAAGAACACGAGCTGTGGAACTTCGTTTTAAATCGCTATGGGAAAAATGAGTTTTCAACGAAGCAGCTCGAAAAAGACTTCGGAGACGCAGCGTACGCTACGATTCGTACATTCGTGCAGAAATTTGCGCAGCGCGGACTTTTGCAGTGCAAAAAGTATTCAAACCGACCAAAATACAGAGTTTGGTAGACAATGAAGCGCGCAGATGGTATAATATCATTTATGCGACCTAAATAGTATGGAAAATTTTAAGAAATACAGAATGGGAGAAAAGGAATGAATCAAAAATTAACAGGCAAGCAGTATGCCCTGGTTGCGTCGATGCTTTTCGGAATGTTTTTCGGAGCGGGCAACCTCATTTTCCCGATTATACTCGGGGCAAGGGCGGGTTCGAGTTTAGTTCCTGCACTGATCGGAATGTTGATAACGGCAGTCGGAATGCCGCTTCTGGGAATCGTTGCACTTGGCGTATCGAAGAGCAGCGGTCTGATGGAAATGTCGAGCCGCGTCGCGAAAGGATACGGATATTTCTTTACATGTGCGCTCTATTTGACGATTGGGCCGTTCTTTGCAATACCAAGATGTGCGGCAACATCCTTTACAATGGGAATTGAGCCGCTTATCGACGGGAATGTGACGGTCGTGCAGGCAATTTTTACGACCCTTTTCTTTGCGGCGGTATTGTTCTTTGCGCTCAGACCGTCGAACATCATGAATTCAGTCGGTAAATATCTGAATCCGATTTTTCTCGTTTGCCTCGGAGTCTTGGTTATTGCGGCACTGATTTCACCGGAGCAGACGGTTTCAAGCGTGCCTGCAAGCGGGGATTATGCGGAGAATGCTTTTGCAACGGGCTTCCTGCAGGGCTATGACACCTTGGATGCACTCGCTTCTCTTGCGTTCGGCATTATCGTAATAAATGTTATTACGGGCATGGGCATTGAAGAACCGGGCGCGATTGCGAAAAACACGATTAAATCCGGCGTTTTCAGTATGATTTTAATGACAGTGATTTATGCATTGATTGCTATAGTGGGAGCGCAGAGCTACGGACTGTATGCGGAGCAGCTTGCAGACCCCTCCTTTAACGGGGGAACGGCGTTTGCGGTTATCGCAAGACACTATCTCGGAAGCACAGGCATGATTGTACTGGCTCTGACGGTTACCTTCTGCTGCATGAAGACAGCAATCGGACTGGTTACATCGTGCGCGGACACTTTCTCGGAAATCTTTCCGCATTCGCTGTCCTATCGCAATTGGGCGATTGCATTTACGGCATTTTCGCTGCTCGTATCCAACATCGGTCTTTCAAAGATTATTTCTTTCTCGGCACCGGTGCTGTACTTCTTGTATCCGCTTGCGATCGTGCTGATACTGCTCACGATTTTCGGAAAATATTTCGGACATTCGCGCATTGTCTATGTATGCGGAATCGGATTTACGATGATTGCTGCCGTGCTTGACCTGCTGCGCGTGAGCGGACTTGCACAGGGAGTTGTGGAATGGGCTTCCGGCTGGCTGCCGCTTTATACGATGGGACTTGGCTGGCTGGTTCCGGGCATTATAGGAACCGTAGTCGGACTCATTGCCATGAAGTTTACAAAGAAAAACGCATAAGAAAAAAATTACGCCTTTGGAAAGTCCTGACGGGTGCAGGAAGTTCCGAAGGCGTTTTCTTATTTAATTTTACAGTGTGCCGGAAGCGTTCAAGACATTTTTAATCTTGTGCTGCACCATCGCCTGAATTGCGTCTCTGCCCGGCCCGAGGTATTTACGAGGGTCGAAGTCCGCCGGATTTTCAACGATGTACTTGCGGACTTCCGCAGTCATTGCCAGACGAAGGTCAGTGTCAATGTTGACCTTGCAGATGCCGTACTTGGTCGCTTCGCGGATCATTTCCTCAGGAACGCCCTGCGCACCCGGAATGTCGCCGCCGTACTGATTGCACTTGTCAACGAATTCCTTCAGAACCGAGGATGCGCCGTGCAGAACAAGCGGTGTGTCCGGAATCAATTTATGGATGGCCTTCAGTCTTTCAAAATCAAGATAAGGCTCGCCTTTGAACTTGTATGCACCGTGGCTGGTGCCGATTGCGATTGCAAGGGAGTCAACCCCGGTCTTTTCTACGAATTCCGCGGCTTCATCAGGGTCTGTGAAAGTTGCCGAACGCGCGTCAACCTTGATATTGTCCTCGACGCCCGCAAGCTTTCCAAGTTCCGCTTCAACCACAACGCCGTGTGCGTGTGCGTATTCCACAACCTCTTTCGTGAGGCGGATATTTTCTTCAAACGAATGCTTGGAACCGTCGATCATAACGGAAGTGAAACCATCGTCTACGCATTTCTTGCAGATGTCGAAGTCCTCGCCGTGGTCGAGGTGAAGCGCAATGTCAAGACCCGTATCGAGGATTGCAGCCTCTACGAGCTTCGTCAGATAAGCGGGTTTTGCGTATTTGCGCGCGCCTGCGGATACCTGAAGAATCAGCGGTGACTGTTCGATTTTCGCTGCTTCGACGATACCTTGAATGATTTCCATATTATTTACATTAAAAGCGCCGATTGCATAGTCGGATTGCAATGCTTTGGCGAACATTTCTTTCGTGGTGACTAATGCCATTTCTTACCTCCTGCTGTTTGGAACTTAAACTACATATAGTATACAACATCGGCGGCCGAAAAGAAAGATGGCAATTTTGGTTTTCCGCAATTATTCATCGGAAGCACCGCCAAGCCCCGACATAATCGGGCCGAGCATATCCATGATGCCCGAAAGGTCAGGAAGAGCCGAAGCGTTAATCAAAGATTCAGGTTCGGAAGCCTTCGGCGGCTTCGGCAGTTTCTGCGGAGTTAAAGCCATCTGTCCCAGGTTATCGACCTTGCCCATGATTCCAACCATGCGGTGAAAGTCCTTTGCAAGCGCTGCAGGGTGCGGCGGACGGGCAGGAGGCCGAACGAGGGCTGCCGCAGAACCCGGAACGGTGCCGGCATTGCCGCCATCAAGTGCGGCGAAAACGAGCAGCAACAGAAGCACGACGCCGATGGAATTTTGATTGTTCATTTATGTATTCCTCCCAAGAATGAAAGATGGTTCGCATAATCCTATAAAACATAATATGAAAGGACGCGCAATTTCGTGCGCCGCGCCGCATAGATTATTACATAAATCGGAAAAAGGGGGAAATTAAATGGATATCAATGAAAAAATGGCGGCAGAGATTGCCGCGCAGCTCGGGCTCGGAAGTAACGGGGGCGTGAACAAACAACTCCTCAGAGGACTCGAAAGCAAGTCGGATGAAGAACTGGCAAGGGATATTTTGCGAATGAAGGAGCAGCTTGCGGCGAGCAATATCAGTCCCGCACGCCAAAAGGCCATGCTGAAAAGCCTCATGCCGATGATGAACGCATCGCAGAGGGCAAGACTGGAGAAAATAATCAGGTTGATTTCGGAGTAAAAAAACAAGCATATCGAAATCCGAATGCTTGTTTTGCTCCCATAAGAGATCAGCTCCAGTTAATCTTGCGTGCAACCTGAGCTTTGGTGGAACCCTTCGCGAAAGTGAAGGTTCCCGCGCTGACTTTTTCGTGGTCAAGCCCCTGACCGTCGCATGCGCTCTGATATTCAGCATAGTCGCTGAACAGCCCTGCGTCAATCAGACACTGAACGGCAGCCGAAGCCGTCGTTCCCGTGACATCCACTTCCACATCTTTTGAAAGCTTGCCGTCAACCCAAAGCTGGGCAGGCTGAGCGGGATTCGTATTATCGCCGCCCGTCGTTCCGGAATTATCGTTATTGTCGGCTCCGGTACTGTCTGCAGGCTTATCGCCGGTGTTCGTATCATCCGGCTGCGTGTCGCCTCCGATCGGCTCTTCAACAGCCGGGTCATCCGCATTTATCAATTCCTTCGGATACTGGAGAATCACATCCATTCTCCAAGCTATAATCAAAGCCGCCGCTGCAAGAATCAGGGCCGCTATAATAATATCATTTTTATCGTAAATAAAATCTTTCAGCTTTTTCATTTTCCCCTCCGTAAGCAGTACTAAAAACTACTCATATATTTTAACACATTTAGACTTTTTTCTCAAGGTGTTTTGTTGTATAATGGTTCTATGTTTAAAATTGAGATAACAGAGAATCAAGCGAACCAAAGGCTTGACAGATTTTTAAAAAAATATTTTAACAACGCGTCCCTTGGGACAATCTATAAACTGATACGCAAAGACGTCAAGGTGAACGGCAAAAGGGCAAATGAAAGCACCCTGCTTGCAAACGGCGACGAACTCACGCTCTACATCAGCGACGAAACCGCGGCAGGACTCCGGAAGGAAAAGAGGAGCGTCAAAGTGAAGAAGCAGTTTAAGATTGCTTACGAAGACGACGATCTTTTGATTGTCGAAAAACCTTTCGGGCTGCTCACGCACGGCGATCGCACGGAGAAGAAAAACCACCTTGCAAACCAGGTAATCGATTATCTGATTGAAAAAGGTGACTATAATCCGCGGACGGAAACCACATTTGTGCCGGCACCGGCAAACCGGCTCGACCGAAACACGACCGGGCTTGTGATTTTCGGCAAGAACGCGGCGGCACTCCAGAAGCTGAACCGCATCATACGCGAAAAAGATCAAATCCATAAACTCTACCTTACCATAGTGGCAGGAGATCTTGAGAGACCGGTGCGCCTGAGGGCGAAGATGACCAAAGACGAGACGAAGAACGTGGTGAGTGTGCTTTCTGAAGAGGGAGAAGGCAAGTTCATGGAAACCGTGGCAAGGCCGCTTATGCACGCAAATTGGAAGGGAAGAGAATACACGCTGACGGAAGTGGAGATTTTGACAGGCAGAACGCACCAGATTCGCGCACACCTTGCAAAGGCGGGCTATCCGGTAATCGGAGATGTCAAATACGGTGACAGGAAAGTCAATGCGGTTATGGAAAAGGAGTTTGGGCTTACGACGCAGCTTCTTCATGCCTATAAACTGGTTTTCGAGCCCGACGTAGTTGAAGATGGATTTCCGGAGACTGTCGAATCAACGCTTCCTCCGGATTTTGAACGAATAAAACAGACTATTTTTGGAAATAATACGAGGTGACAAGATGATGAAAAATATACTCGAATGGGTGAAAGATATATTGATTGCGGTTGTAATCGCAGGTGTGATTCTTTTGTTTTTCAAGCCGATTATCATACAGCAGCACTCCATGGAACCGAACTTCCAGCCGGGTGATTATGTGATAACAAGCCGTCAGGCATATACGCTTTTCGGCGAACCTGAAAGAGGGGACATTATCGTTTTCAAGTCCCAACTTTTGGATGAAGAAGGAAACGAAAAAAATCTCATCAAGAGAATTATCGCGCTGCCGGGTGATACAATCGAAATCAAAGCGGGCTACACATATGTAAACGGCGAAAAAATCGACGAACCGTACGTTGCCGAGCAGGGCATTTCGGGCGAAATGGATGCGATTACGATTCCGGAAGGACAATTCTTCGTTATGGGCGACAACCGCGGCGTCAGCGAAGACAGCCGTTCGGTGAGAGTCGGAACCGTTTCCGAGGATTCGCTGGTAGGCAAAGTGGTGCTCAGGCTGTACCCGTTCAGCAAAATCGAGAAATTCTAAACAAAACGGGAGGCTGAGGTCTTGGCGAAATTTTTTCTGAGAACAGGTTCGGCAATCGTCGGAATTGTTTTGGCAATCGTGCTGTATATGAACTTCGGGATTTTTGAAATCAAAACCGTTTTCATGTATCCGGCACTCAAGCCGGGGCAGCATGTGCTGATTCACAAGACTTCGGCAGAACAAATCGGTATCGGAGATTTGGTACTTTTCGAAGCACCGTTTTACGACTTTGATACGCAGGAGGGAATGCTGGCGGTACGCAGGGTGTCCGGGATAAAGGACGGCACGCTGCGGCTGGAATGTGATGCACCGGCGGTGGCGAAAGATGTTTTGGCGGTGGACGAAGAGAGCGTTAGGGGAAAGGTGATTTTATGGCAAAAAAAGAACGAAAGCTAGTGGCAAACAACAAAAAGGCTTATCATGATTTTTTTATAGAAGAAACATATGAGGCGGGCATTGTGCTGACCGGCACCGAAATCAAGTCGGTGCGCCAGGGAAAAGTCAGCATTAAGGAAAGCTACGCCAGAATCAGGGACGGCGAAATGATGCTTTACGGCATGAACATCAGCCCGTATGAGCAGGGCAACCGCTTCAACGTGGACCCGCTCAGAGAGAGAAAGCTTTTGTTACATAAGCAGGAAATAAGGAAGCTCATCGGACAGACGACGCTGAAGGGGCTGACGATTGTTCCGCTTAAAGTATATATTAATGAAGAGGGCCGCGCCAAGGTTGAAATCGGGCTTGCACGAGGCAAGAAAAATTACGACAAGCGTGAGGACATCGCAAAGCGTGATGCAAAGCGCGACATGGATCGCCGCATGAAAACGCGCGGGTGATGTAACCTTTTTGCCTTCAAAGCGGAGTTATTAATGAGAGGGGTGCTCGAAAGAGCACAGATTTTGACATTATAGGAACAAGGGGATGTAAAGGTTTCGACGGGGGTGTAGAAGCCGGATAAGCGAGCGGTAGTTGGCTCAGACTACCTTAAAAAGGGCCCGTTAAATATAAACGCTAAAAATAACAACAATTTCGCATTAGCAGCATAGTTCTGCAGCGCCTAAGGCGCGACGCGCGTCGGCCACAGCTCACCCGTAGGCTGTGATACCGGCGTCGACTATACGGGAAAACCTGCAGGGAATTCTCGGTACCTCGCAGGGAACAACGAGATAGCTGACATGGCAGCATGTTAATGGGCGGCCACGGAGGCGAAATTTTAAAACATTGACTGCGCTCGGAGAAAGTCCTGTGGAAATGCTTTCGGACGCGAGTTCGACTCTCGCCATCTCCACCACAACCCGGCCCGGAATACGAAAAGTGTTCCGGGCTTTTCGAAAGATAGGAGAATAATAACATGCTGAAAGTCGGAAAACTGGACAACGCACTGCTTTCAAAGGCAGTTATCAATAGAATAAAATGCAAAAGACCGGAGGTGCTCGTGCATGCCGGAGTCGGGGAGGACTGCGCGACGATTGATTTCGGCGAGTATGAGTGCGTGATGTCAACCGACCCAATCACTGCGTCGGTGAATGACATCGGCAGGCTTTGCATACACATATCCGCAAACGACATCGCTTCAAACGGAATAGAACCGATTGGAATCCTGCTGGCGGTGATGCTGCCGGAAGGAACAACCGAAGCGGATATCGCCCACATTATGGGACAAGCTGCTGAAGCGGCGGCGGAATGCAACATCGAAATCATAGGCGGACATACGGAAATCACGAAGGCCGTAAACCGTCCGGTGATCGTATCGACTGCAGTCGGCAGAGGCCGCAAAGGACAATCGGCATCGGCTTCCGAGATAAAACCGGGAGATGTCATCCTTATGACCAAGACGGCAGGAATCGAGGGGACGGGCATAATTGCCTGCGACTATGAAGAGGAACTCAGAGAAGTTTTGAGCGGCGAGGAACTCGAACACGCAAAATCACTTCTCTCGAAGGTCAGCGTCGTCAAAGACGGAATCATAGCGGGGCGTATCGGTACGCACGGCATGCATGATGTGACGGAAGGCGGCATTCTCGGAGCTGTATGGGAAATGTGCAGCATCGCGGGAACCGGAGCACGCCTCGATGCCGAAGCAATACCTGCGGATGATGTAACGCGCAAAATCTGCGAGCATTACGGCATCAACATGCTTAGACTGATTTCCAGCGGCTCAATGCTCATAATGGCAGAAGAAGACAAAAAAGAGGAGATCATCAGGGAACTTGCGCTGCAGGGAATACCCGCAGCACAGATAGGAAAAATCGTTCCGAAAGAGGAAGGTTTATCCATTTGTGAGGGCGGAAAACAGACCCAAATTGACCCGCCTGGACCAGACGAATTATACAAAATTGTTAAATAATTGAATAAAAATCGGTGCAGCCGGACATACTCTTTTGTGAAGAAATAGTGAAAAACTGGACAATTTCAACATTTTCGGGTATAATGGAAAAGTCTGCGGGAGAAACCCGTCCGCAGATACTATTTTGAAAAGAGGAAATATTATGTTTAAAAAACTCATTGCAGTGCTTATGGCATTGGCAGTGGCTGCATGCTCGGCAGTTCCGGTTTACGCTGATTTGGATCAGGTAACCACCGGAGTTCAGACGGAGCAGCAGACGGCCGAGCCGGCAGGCACCGGAGAAATAGGCAGTACCGGGGAACAAGAACAAGCACCGAACACGAATGATTCTGAAAGCGGTCAGAACAGCGGAAACGACCAAATCGGTGAGAACGGTCAGAGCGAAAATGGTGAGACCGGAAACACCGAATCGGGCAGCACCGAAGCAGGCGATACCGAAGAACCGACCGACACGAAGGATCAGGATAAGGACAAAGACAAGGTAAAAAAACCGACTAAAAAGAAGATATCAAAATATCAGAAAGGACTTGCCGCATACATTCGCAGCAAGAACCGAAAGCTAAGCAAAGAATGGTCAATCACACTCGCCGGATATTTCATTAAGTCCGGCAAAAAACACGATATAGATCCGAAAGTTCTCATGGGGCTTGCGCTCCGCGAGAGCAACTTCCGTGCAAAGGCAAAGAGCCGCTACGGATACAAAGGAATGATGCAATGCGGAGATTCCTTTGCGAAGCGATACGGCTATAAGCCGTCGGATTTATACAAGGCAGATGTCAGCATTGAAATCGCTGCCAAGTATCTTGAAACTATGAAGAAACGACACAAAACATACTCAAAAGCGATTTGCTGCTATGTCTGCGGAAGCGGTGCAGTAGCTAGGGGCGTTCATTCCCGGGAGCCCGGCAGATCGGTGATGAAAGTAAGAAGCAATATCAAAACGTTTCTTAAGAACAATGGATATGTTTAGCAAAATCGAGAACTCGACCCATCAGTCGGGTTCTTGTTTTTATGCGCAAGCCGTGATATACTTTCGATAATGGGGGAAATGATATGGCGATTACAACGAAAAAAACACCATGGGAAAAAGAATGGATCGATTTGCAAAAGAAAGAGGCCAAATTTACGCATAAGAGGAAAGAAGGCCCGACATCCGTGCTGATGCAGAAACTTGACAAGGTTGTGCCGAAGAAACTCAGCGGAACGCTTAACGCTGCTTTTTATAAGGCTTTTGCGGTCGTGTTCGAGAAGGGAACCGGCATAATCGAAAAAACATACAATAAGGAAAAGAAAGAAACCGATTTTAAGGTGAACACCTACGCCTCCGAAATCTCCGACAGCAGGCGGGCGGCGAAGACTTTTACCAAACAGGCAAAATCCGCCAAAGGACTCAACCTGCTCATTTCGAGCGTGGAAGGCGTGGGAATGGGAATCGCAGGCTCGGCAATCCCGGACATTCCCATTTTTATAGCGATGGTGCTCAAGAGTGTGTATGAAATCGCGCTCAGCTATGGCTATGAATACCGCTCCGACGAAGAAAAAATCTTCATCCTCAAAATCATCGAAGCCGCAATGTGCGACGAAGATGAGTTTATGCAAAAGGATGCGGCACTCAACAGTGACATTCACGGAATCGTGCTGAACGGAGATTTTATAGGTGAGGGGGACTGGAATATCAGCAAGGAAGAACAGATGAAACGCGCTGCGGCGGCTTTGTCCGCAGAAATGATATACACCAAGTTCGTACAGGGATTTTTCCTGGTCGGAATGGTGGGCGGCATCTTTGACCCGATCTATGTAAACAGAATCAGCGATTATGCCGTGCTCAAATACAGAAGAAGATTTTTGGAAGGTAAACTAAACCATGAAAAATAATACGTTATATCTTACGCAGGCGTCGCTCATCGCGGCGCTGTATGTGGTGCTCACCATAATTTCAAATTTTGCGGGGCTTGCCAGCGGCGTGATTCAGCTCAGACTTTCCGAGATGCTGACAATCCTGCCGGTATTTACCTCTGCGGCGATTCCGGGGCTTGCGGTGGGCTGTGCGGTTGCAAACCTTGCGACGGGCTGTGCACTGTGGGATGTCGTGTTCGGAACACTCGCGACAACTTTGGGAGCGCTCGGCACATACTATATAGGAAGGAAATATCCGTATGCGGGTCCGGCATTCCCGATTGCGGCAAACGCACTGATTGTGCCGAAGGTGCTGCAGGTTGTGTACGGAGCCGAGGGTACCTACTGGTACTTCATGCTGACGGTGGGAATCGGCGAAATCCTCTCCTGCGGCGTGCTCGGCATTATTTTGTACCGGGTGCTGAAGAAAACAAAGATTTTTGAAGAATAAGAATTAACGATAAGATTAATCTAAAACAGGGTGTCCGAATTTCATTCGGACACCCTGTTTGCAGTAGGTTTATTTCAATATCCACTTCGGATTTTTCTTGCGCACATGCGGGTCTTTGATAATCATTTCCGGCGGGGTTTCGAGCAGTGCCGGATTCTTGTAGTAACGGGAAAGCTCCTTGAAGCAGCGCCCGTAGTAGTGACCGTTTGCGATTCGCTCGTCGGTTACGATTCCAAGCTCCATGATTTTTTTCTCCTCGACCGTCTCACCATTCTTCACAATCTTCTTCATCGGCTGCCCCATTGATACGAAAACACCGGTCGTACCGAACTCATACAGATGGTGGTAGATGGTGTTGGTTCGGATGGAAGCCAGATTTGTCACAAAAAGTGATGTGTGGAACGGGCTTGCGTCAACAATGCTCATCGGCAGAGTGAAGAACTTGTCAAGCAGCTTCAGAAAACCGATGCCGAAAGTCAGAAGGAACGGCGTCCTGCAGAGCTTTGCGGCAAGTTTATCCATGGAATTCGGACCCTTGAGATTTTTTGCACGATCGATAGCTGCGTTGATTTTGTCGTTGACGATATCAAGCGTATCATCCAAGTTGAAATATAACTTGCTCACCGTGTCCGACTCGGCCCCCGGAGTAAGCGTTACGAACGAAACGCAGAAATGATTGCGCGCATAAATTTTCTTATTCATAACGAAACGGTTCAAATAAGGATTCTGCGAAACCAGCCGCAGATATCCGGCAATGATGATGCTCATGTGAGAGATGCTTACACCGCGGCGGCGGTACTGCCTTATGTAATCCTGCATCGGCTCAAGGTCGATATTTACCTTAATCGAGTTGGAAGCATCATACCGCTGGGGCATGATGTGCGGGACAATTTCATACATCGGGTCATTGCCCTTGACACGATATCCATCACTTCTATACATATATTATGTTCTCCTATTATGTACTCCTAACGCACATGGCGCTAAGAAAATGCTAATAAACTGCTAATAAAACTCCCACAATTATAGAACATTTTGGTCTATATTGCAAGTTTTTGTTAAAATCCGGTCATTCCTATGATATAATATGCACATATGGCGTGCTGTGATAAATGCGGCCGCAGAGGAAAAGGAGAAAAACGATGAACTACTATGTCTGTAAAGAACAGGACTATTCGATAGGCAGATGGTCGGGAGGAACTACGACGCAGCTTGCGATTCATCCCGCAAAGAGCAGCTATCTCGACAGGAATTTCGTATGGAGACTGAGCTCCGCTACGGTTGATGTCGAGGAATCCGATTTCACCAAGCTCCCGGACTACGACAGAGTGCTTATGGTACTTAAAGGCGAAACCGTGCTCAGCTACGAGGGAGAAAGAGTCGTCAGACTCAAGGAACTCGAGCAGGACCGTTTTGACGGTGCATGGAAGACCAAGAGCTTTGGCAAGATTACAGACTTTAACCTCATGGTCAGAAAAGGAAACGAGGGGTATCTTGATGTCGTATACCCGAAATTAGAGAAAGAGACCATGACATCCGAATATGAAACAGAACTTCCGCTGGTGACACACGCTCTGTATTGTAAGGAAGGCTATCTCGTTGTGGGAATTGGCGGCGAAACGCAGATGGTACAGCCGGGCCAGCTTATCGTCATGGAATTCGTGCCGGGCGACAAGGTGCAGTACTCCGTCATGGGTGAAGGCACGGCGATCCGGGCACAGATTTTTGCGGCGGACATGAATGATGAACTTTATCCGGTGGAAATCCCGCCTGAGAAAGCAACTTTTGACGACTTTAAAGCCTGCGTATACCTTGCAAACATCCAGTTCAGACTGGCGAAATATATGATAAAGAGCCTTAAGACCACATGGTTCGATGAGCAGCTCAGCGGCGCAATCCGCAAACTCGAGAGACTTTATGTTACTTTCTTCGTATTTATAATAGGGCTTGTGACAATCGCATCCATGGGAGCTATGAACGAATGGGACAGCGTGATTGTTTTGCTTGGGATTTTGGCATGGATTCTCGTTGACTGCCTGCTCATATCCCCACTGATCTACTTCGCCGTGATGCCGAAGCCTGTCCGCAAGCACATTAAGGACATCGACAAGCTCACGCCGTACGAGCAAAAGGTGCGCGAAGCAGAACTCGGCCGCAATGAACGCGCTGAGAAGATCCTCAAGAAATACAAGAACAGCGGCAGGTACACGGGGCTGTAAGAATAAACGGCTTCGCCAAAACGCCGAAAAAATTATGGCCAAAACGCCGAAAAATAGCTTGTAAAAAATGTAAGCGAATACTAAAAATGTAATTGACAAAGAGAGAAAAGAAGCATATAATTTTAGTAATTAAGTGGCATTTAAAAATTGAGAAAAACTTAAATGCTTTGTTGCTGCTAAGTTTTATAACGAAAAGGAGACCAAAATGGTATTTATAAATGATTCGCTAAATGTAGTTTTGCTTGGTGATTGGAACCAGCTCTATAGTCAACCGGATTGGATCGCGGAGAATGTATTTGAGAAGGAAGAAATGGAAATAGGGCTTAGTGGACAAGGAACAGATTTTACGGTTCGCTATAAGGCAGACGGTGTCATAATTGCACCGGGGCTGAGCAGCATGATTTTTTCTGTAACTGATACAGGCGAAAGCGAATTGAAATCTTTATGCGAATATTTGAATAATTTTTTGGAAAAGGCCTCTACGCCACAATTTGCGGCATATGGATTAAACGCTGAATTTGTAGAAGAAAATGTAAGTGCGTTTGCGGATGTGATAGACTCAATGGCGGATGCAGAGGCACTTGTAAATAACGGATGTGTAATTGTTTCAACCCAAATCAGCAGAACATTAAGGCGGAATAATAAACTTATTAATATGAGTTCTAATTTAGAAAATAATAATTTGCAGATACGTTTTAACGAGCATCATATCGCAGAAGAGTCCCGTCCGAACTTTACTTTGGAGCTTGTAAAGAGTTTCATAAAAGAGTGCAGAGAAATTTTAAGTGGATTAGGATATGAAATGGAAGGTGAAGAATAGTGGCAAGTACGAAGCATGACAAAATAGAATTTGGAAGAAATATACGCATTACTGTAGAAATGCCGGCAAACAATCGGGGAACTCAGAAAAGCAGGCCGGAACAAGAGGAAGCAATAAAAATAATCGGTAAAGAAACTGACGGAAGGATGTTTTCCGGTTATAGAAAAGTAAATTATGCGGAAAAAAGAATGCAAGAAACATATCAGAAGGTCAATAAAATGTTAGGAGGCAACTAATGTCTTCGGAGATAACAACAAAAGGATATGAAATCGATAGAAATGTTCATTTCACATATAAAGCAGAGCCTGATAAAAACGCACTTTGCCAAGGGGATATTTTGGAAGTGACAGATGGACTGTCACAAGTTCTAAAAGAGGTTCATCCGTATTTCTTAAACGAGCAATATAAATATTTTATGGTTTTGTCCCAAAGTTGTGATTTAGTGCGTAGGAATGGGAAAAAATGCAAAACTCCGTACATTACGCTGGCAGCTATCAGGAGCTATGCGGATTTTTTAGAGAGAAGCCTCATCAAAGAAAAGTATGCCGAAAGAAATCACGGGCTTTTATTGATGGATGACAAAAACAAAACTCGGGCATATCAACTAATTGAGCGTCTATATAACAATACAGAGCCTGAATATTTTTTTCTTTATAAAGAGGATGCCTTGGATTTCCCGGAGTCAATGGTTGTCTACTTAAAAGTGTCTATTGCGTTAAAGAGCGGTGAACACTATGATGAATGCTTAAAGGCGAAGAAAATAGAATTGGCAGACGAGTTTAAAGCTAAGCTCGGGTGGCTGGTCGGTAATATGTATTCCAGAGTTGGAACGACAGATTGGGAGGGGGTTATGTCAGCGAAAGAAAGACAAAATATGCTGAATTCCGATTTGCATTCCAGATGTATAATCGGCAGCAAAAAGCAAATAAGCGAACTGAAAATAAAACTGGCAGAGAGTTCTGAATCTGATTTCAAATACGAAGATGCGGCTACATATATTGCAAATATTCATATACAAAATAAATATGAGGAATTTATGAGTATCATGGAAGAAATAATTGATACATCCAGTAAGAGTATACCGCAAAAAGAAAAACAGAACTTATTAAATGCAATCAAAAGTCGCAGCAAATTAAAAACTCTTATTACATAATGAAAAGAAAACACCACAGAGGCTGCTGAGGAATCGGCAGTCTTTTTTAAAAAAATTTTGTAACTTTTGTAACCTTTTGCACCTCATATCGGAGTTACTAGTGAAAGGTTGAGACATGGGCCTTTGCGGAGCGGGGCGATATCCTCGCGGAAAAGAGTGATTTTCACAGAAAAAACACTTGCAAAGTCGAAAACCTTTTGGTAAACTATAACGGAATTATTTCATATTGTGATATGTTGTGGGACTATGTCCATTTTCACAAGACCTTACAATATGAGCAAAAATTAAAAAAGGGAGGAATTCTAAAAATGAAAAAATTATTAACAGTGCTGTTAGTAATCGCTGTTATGTTCACGTTCAGCTTTGG
>JALERA010000011.1:0-5613 GCA_022764365.1 Bacillota bacterium | reverse complement strand
GTGCTCTTATCCACGGTCAGAGTAACCTTGATATTCTTCTTGGAAGTCTTTGACGATCTTGCCTTCAGGCTCATGTCAGAAACAAGTTCCTTGATTTTTACGATATTGGCTTCTTCATCATTTACTTCCAGTCCCAGCTCCTCAGCGTCTACCAGAGCAAAGGTGGAGAAGTGCGGCGTTTCGAAGATGTAATAATCCTTACCGTCGATTTTTACGGTCTTTCCTTCAAGCTGCTCAATCTTGCCGTCCTCTGCGATGTGAATCGCTGCAACCTTCTTGTCGAGCAGTTTGGAAACGATTTCCGCAACCACTTTGACCTTGCCCTTGTTGAAGTCAGAGATGACCTTGTCGCCGGATTTGATCGTCAGCTTGAGCAGATGACCGTTTGTGCCTGCTGCCTGTTTCTGTGCCTCGGTCGGCTTCGCTACCTTGCTCACTTCGAGTGTGATCGTCGCGCCCTTCGCCTCAGCAAGTACGGTCTTGATTGTCTCCTGATCGAGCGTCACCTTGCCGTTTTCGGTGTTCACTGTCAAATCGGCGTTGGTCTTGTCCGCGACATTCTTCACGAATGTTACATCAAGTGAGAGCTGTACGCTGTCTGCGCCCTTGCTGTCTGCCTTGCTGACCTCGAGGATAATCTCTGCGGACTTCTTCTCCGCAGCCTGCTTGAGGATTTCTTTCTGATTATCAGCGGAAACTTTGACATCAGCAACTTTCGTCTTCGTGCCGTCAGCGTTTGTCTTTTCGCTTACCTTGACATCGGTTGGTGCAGTCGTCGTGCCGGTCTTGGTGTCGGTGGTGACATCCTTGACTTCCTCAGTCTGTGCGCCGCCAAGGGTCGGCGTGTCCTTCGTCGGGTCTACATCCGGCACCTTGAGCCATGGGTCCCAAGTGCTTGCGTTGCCGAGATTTGGATAGACCGGATCATCATCGAACCAGTCACTGACCTCATAGCTGTAGTCGTTGATGTAGTGCCAGATAACGCTGTCGCCGTCTTTCAGGTAATAGCCATTTAATCCTACACTCGGGTGCTTGCCGTTGACAGTGTACATCCAACCGGAACGTGTTCCGTTCGTGAACTCTGCCAGATAGTAGTTACCCAGAACATTTGGCGCATACACGCCGGAAACATAGTTATTTTCTTCTCCGACCGTCTTAATGCCGGATTCTTTGATGGCAAGCTTTAAGAGGTCACCGACTGAGCTGCCGTCTTTTAAGCTGTAGGTTCTGGTTGCGATCCAGGTTACATACTGCGAGTCTTTGTTCGTCTTGGCGTCATAGTTTCCGGACGGCGACTTGGTCGCGCCGACAAAACGGAATTTGACTTTGATGTCTTTTTCTGTCGGTGTTACAGTGCTTCCTTGTGCTTCAATGCCGCTCAGCATCTCTTTGACGAAAGCAACGGTTGCGGTATCACTGCCGCAGATTGCGCTGACCTTGCTTAAGATCGTGCTGACATCTGAAGAACCGATCGCGGTACCGACAAATTTTCTGGAAAGCTCCGGTCCGAAATTCACACCGAAGTTGTCCAGCTGCTGATAAGCCTTGACGTACCGGTTGGTATAGCCGTTTGCGTAGTCGATGATCATTTCTGTGTTTTTAAAGGTCACCGCTTTCGTTCCGGTTGGCACTTTGACTAAGTAAAATTCCTTTTCCGCGCCTGCCGCAGATTTGCAAAGTTCCGACTGCGCGGACGGTTTCGCTGCATCGATCACCGCGGAAGTTGCTGCATCATCGAATGTAACAGCAATGAAATGACCGTTCGTGTTATCGTAAAAGACATAGTAGTCGGTATCATATGCAAAGATACTGTTTGCGCTGTCTTTTTCTGTCCAGCCTGCAATGGCAGTTCCCGCGGAAGTACCTGCACCGAGATCATCGTAAGCCTTTTTCTGTGCCAGATAGATGTCGGATAATGCAATGCTTAACGATCTGCCGTTCGGTTTGTTGGAAATAACGGTATCCAGATACAGGCCGTTTTCGACGGTTCCCTCAACATCAATTATCTTGCTTGACGTTGCGCTAATCGAAACACTTGCTTTTTCATTGTTTCCGCAAATCGGACCCAGATTCTTACAGATGTAGCTGCCGTAAAAACTGTCCCAACCTGCTGTATGGTGCATGACGTTGAAGTTATAGCAATTACGGATAACTCCTGATTTTGCATTTACGCCGGACGCATCACTATGATTGATCCTAACAATGCCGCCTGCATTCGACTCCGCATCGATCAGACCGGTGTTAAAGCAGTTTTCTACCAAGCCTAAATTCGTTCCGCAAATACCGCCTACGTAGATTCCTGTAAGTTTGCCGGTATTATAGCAATTACGAATGATACCAGATTTTTCATTGGAAGTGCAAATACCATACGATCGTTTTTCTTTTCCGATGAAGTTTACACTGTTATGACAATTTTCAATCAAACCGTTGTTCGTGCTGCAGATAGCATATCCGAATTCTAAATCCGCACCGCGTACAGTTAGATTTTGAATAACCCCATGATTAATCTCTACCAATCCGTGATATGCGCTGTCAACGGTAATGACATGACCGTTTCCATCAAGCTCACCGTTAAACGAAGTGCTTCTTTCATATTCAGTCAGCGTCAGATTTTTTAGAACTCTGCCTTGCATATCATTGCTTGCTTTTGCAAGAAAATTCTCCAGTGCTTCCTGCGTGCTGATTTTTGCGGCCATTTTACCGTCGCTGTAACTGTCGCGCAATTCTGCGACAACACGGTTGATCTCGTCTTGCTTCTCCGGCGTATTCATGGCTGTCGCTTTGTTATCCAGAAAGAGTGAGGAAAATAAAGTTTCCGCTGTATTTTTCTTTTCTGTGAATGTTGCGAAATTCGCCTCATCGTAAGAAAAGCTTCCATCTGTTGCGGGACAATCTTGAAGTGCTTCATAAAGTGCAGTAGTATTTGCTTCCGTCGCAGGAATTAAGTCAGAAACACGAACCTCTAACTTCCGATATGAAGTTACAATCTGTGTATCCGTTACATCTTTTAATTCATTCCCAAATTCATTGTTAATGTAAAGTGATTTTGCTTCTTCTAATGCCTCTTGCATTTCTATCCAAAAACCTTTTTCGCTGCTTTTCTTTCCATTATATCGATCATTTTCACGGTACCAGTTTTTTTCATTTTCACCGGTTACCGTAGTGATCAATTCATCAAGCTCTTTTTTCCCTATTGTATCTTTTTTTTCAGTTATTTGGATCAACAAACCGAATTTCGTATCAAAGTTTGATCCAGTAAAACCTAAAAAATAGTAAGCGGATAAACCTGCTCCGCAATTATTATTAAAAAAATCTTCTCCTAATGTATCCTTCAAAGCTTTTTCATTTATAGGTGCTTTTTGTAGTTGGGTGTCATTTTTAGTATAGTACTTTTTTGATGCTGGCTTAAATCGTCCGGCCGATCTATCAACATAGCTTCCATCCAGAGCTACCACTGCACCTATATCTGTATTTCCTCCAGTTAGGTTCCCGATTCGAAACTCATCGCCTACATATACACTCTTAATGTATAGTTTTTCAATTACTGTCGAGCCAATCGAAATCCCGGTACAGTTGATTGCTTTATCATAACAACCAGCTGAAATTTCATTTTTTGTGAAAGTAATATCTGTCGTATCCGCCCAGGCCTCATCCACGCCCCAGCTGCCGATGCCCATGCCGGTGAATACCAGTACAAAAGCCAGCGTCAGGGTCAGAATTTGTTTTTTAAGATTCTTATTCTTTGTTTTTCTCATTCTTTTTCTTTTGTCCTTTCTTTGTATTTCGCTTCAGGATAGCTCGGCACGACTGCCTTGCTCTCTCCCTTGCGATGATCTATGTAAACACTATTTTGTGTGTAGTGAACAGGTTTCCTTGGCGTCATCTGCCGCCGCTGTTTCTCCTTGCTCCGCTTCTGCCGCCTGTTGCTCGCGAAGCTGCCGGCGGTATTCCTTATGCCGCGCTCGTTTTTCCTGTTTTCTTCGTTTTTTGTCTAAATAGGACTGTGCCACAGGTCTTGTGCCTGCCCGCTCCAGCATGCGGTTCCACGGGCCGAAGCGTTGTTTCAATTCCCGGTCATACAGGACATCTGCCTGCATGGGCTCTCTGCCGTTTTCCTCAGTGAAGTCTCTGACAAGCTGCAGGAGTTCTTCGTCTGTCATTTCTTTATATGGTGCTCGAACCTCATTCAACTTTTGGATTTTCTCTGTTGCTGTCAGGTTCGGATTGTCCTTTATGCTCTGTTTTATTTCTCGTTGATTCACTTACTTCCCTCTCTTGTATCTATGCTGCCTTTTGTTCCGGCGGGCGGCGTCACCTGTTGGCACCGCCCGGTAAGGATGAAAAGTGTTATTTTTGTATGCTGTTCTTACGGATGATTAGCATTGTTGGACTTTTTAGATGCTTCGTTTTTTTTTACAACATTTCGTTTGATTTTGCTCCATTTGAGACTTGTTTTCATGCAGATTTTGGAATATGTTGGAGCTTTTTAAGCATCATCGCAAATTATCCAAGAAATACGTGCCAAAACCGCCCTATTTCTTGGACTTTTTTCAGATATGTTGTCGAAAGTCCAACTTTTCGTTTTGCGATGTGCCAAAAGCAGGCTTTTCGGCTCGCAGACCGCCCCGCAGATTTGACCTTTCCGCTGAATCCGTCAAAAGTCCAACTTTTGCCTCGTTCGCAGGCACGAAAAAAACGATGATTGTCATAACCATCGCTTTTGTGTCTTGTCTTGTTTGGGTTTGCCTTCGTCTGCCGGATGCAAACGCACCTCTTTTTTGGCTCCGAAGCGGAATGGAAAGGTATGCGGATAGGAAGCTATCACTATGCTGCCAATTCTTCGTTTCGGGGTTTGTAGGTCTTCTGACTGATCCATTCATGCGCGTGAAGCCTTGCAGTCTCTGAGACCGCGTCCTCTTTTTCGCGCAAACGCATTGCTTCAGCCTTCTCTCCGGGCCATGACAGCCCTTCCAATGACCGGTTTTCACCGCGCGCGGATTACTCCGTACGGAAAACAATGCTTTAGAAATACAGCTACTTTGGGAAGTCTGCCGCCGGGTCCTGCGCGGATCGCGCGCTGGCCGGATCCGCTGCCTGCGAATCCAATGGGCTGACTTCTTTCCGTGTCCGGGATTCTCACCCGATTCCCTTGTTCAGCTGGAACAAGAATGCGTGTCCGTTCGGCACCGCCGGCGCTGCCTGCGCCTCGTCTGCGTCCGTTCGGTTCGCGCATTTGCCACAAAAGCCTGTAATTGATTCATTTTTTCATTTTTGTGTTTACTTTTCCCGCGAAACGACAAAAAGACTGCCGTTTCTCAGGCAGTCTGCATACATCCCATTTCCTGTGTTCACGCCGCCCTTGTGCGCTGTGCGCACTGCCTGCGTTAACACCTGTCAGCCGAAAAGTGCCGCCGAGCGAGCTTCCTGCCGCTGTAACAAAAACCTCCTTTTTGCCTGCTTACCTTTTCGCAATGATGTATGCTTCTGCCCCAGAGAAATTTTTACATCCAAGCGATAACTCGTCTCCTGACTTGTCCCGTCCATGCGGGCATTACAGTTGCTGAGAAACAGAGGGGATTCTCACCCCACTTCCGTTAGTTACCCTTGTTACTG
>JALERA010000110.1:0-3680 GCA_022764365.1 Bacillota bacterium | reverse complement strand
GCAAAGTCTTTGATTCTTATGCCGTAGACGGTCTTTGCTTTCGGTGCGTTCATCAGCTCCACCCCCATCTATCAACAAATTTTGCTTTACCGTGCGTTTGTGTCGGCACAAGTCTTTGTTTTGCTTCGTTGTACTGTTCTCTAAAGTAGTACGCCATTGAACTGTCGTCGTCTTCGTAAAGTTCGGCTGCAATATACACCGGAAGCAGCGCCGCCACTTCCGGATCAAGTTCAAGTTCATAGTCGTCAGGCGTTTCCGCGGTGATTTCTTTCGGATAAGCAAAGTAATGCACTTTGTAATTACCTTCCGTAAGTCCATCCAGAATAAGCGTGCTGTCGCCTTCCCATTCGTAATCTTTAAATTTGATGTACGAATCGTCTTTTTCTCTTACAACGTCGGTTGTCACAAGCCGGTAAAAGTCTTTCGTTACCGTTTTAAGGTCAATTCTCAGTACAGGTGCGAAGTCCCATACCGATTCATCATCCGGGAATGTGATATCATACAATGCGATGTTCCTCAATTGATAAGGATAGGAACCCGAAAAAACGATTTTGACCGTTTTTTTCTCCTCGTTAGGAATTATGCCTTTTACCACTTCAAAATCGCTCTGCACCCCGATTTCCTTCGTCAGCGCAAGTGTTTCTCCGACATAGATATTTACTTTTGAAGGACCTGTTGCCTCGAAGTAAAACGCTTTTGCACCATCTGCCGTGTATGCAATGTCGTCGTTGATGTGCTGCACGGTTTTTACTGCCGCTAAGAGATTTCTGTTCTCCGGAACGTTAATGCAATGCTCTTTGATGATGAATTTTCCCGCGGTGGAGAGGTCAAACAGTCCTCTGTTTGCTGCAGGTATGATTGAATTGAGATAATCTTTTGTGTTTCGCGTCGGCATGAGAGATGCGACCGCAGGGTCAATCTTCTTCAGTGCCGCCAGCTTAATCTCGCTCCACTTCATTTTTTTACTCCTTGTCTGTTTCCTTTTCGCTTGAATCGTCAGCTTCGTCTGTCTTCTTTTTCTTCTTTGGTTTTGCCTGTTCTTCTTTGATTTCTCTTGAAATGTAGTTCCCGTCTTTGGTAACCTCTTCAACTACGAAGTATCTTCCTGCGTCTTCAAATTTGTCACCTTTTTTTAATCCTGCTGCAATCATCTTTTGCTCCTTTCTTTTTTTCTCAAAAACCTCAAAAAGAGGGGAGCAAAATAATGCTCCCACTCTCTTCTCATTAAGTAAGTGTTGTTCCTGCCGATGCGCCGCCGACTGCAAATGCTCTCCAGTCATTGAAGCCTGCACACCATCTCGCATTACCCTTCCAAACGTTATCGTCTGTGTTTTCGTCGATGATAGACTTCATTGTGAGCTCTCTTCTGTCGAACCAAAGTGCTCCGCCGTAGTCTTCGTTATACTGGGAAGACATCAGGATGAACGGTGCTGTTCCGGATGCGATGTACTGGTTAAGGTATGCCCATACAACAACCTTCCAGCGTCCGAACGTGTAATTGAATCCGTTGTTTGCCGTCTCTGGGTCTTTATCTGCGCCGATTGCTTCGAATACGGACTTCTTGAGGTTGGCAAGGTTCGGAATGATAATTGTGTCCGGTGTCACCGCAAGGATGTTTCCGTTGTCGTCTTTTAAGTTCTGCATCTCACACTCAATCTTGCCGAGCACATCTGCAGAAAATGCGTTTGTGAATTTGTTAGACTGATCGTCACATTCGCCTGTGATAGATGTATGTGCGGTGTTAAACAGCGTAAGCCCATCGTTTGCGGTTGTCTTAAACTTCTTGCCGCGCATTGTGGCCGCATTGCTTCCGGAAAGCGCTGCTCCGAAAAGTGCCGCTCCAAAAAGTTCTCTTGTTCTGTGATAGCCGTTAAGGAACGCCGCCGGTCTCTTTTTGAGGTTTAAGAGAACGCTGTCTTCTGCCATTTCGGATGTAATGGAGAAGGAGTCCTTCCAGGTCTCGTGCTCAAATGTCTGGCTATAGCCTTCCTGCATTTCGTCTTTTGGATATGCGCCGCCTTCGCCTACCGGTGAGAACCCGTGCATGGATGTCATACCGGTTGCTTTTTCAGCGAAATTCTTCGATTTCTGCATGCTGAAAAGCTTTTTGATAACAGAATCATTCTCAAATGCTTCTGTTCTTTTTTCCATAAAAATCTTAATCGGGGTCTGACATTTTCCGAATATGGAATCGTTAACGCCGGAGCCCTCAGAGAAAATAATGCCCATGTCTACCTCCTAAAATTTAATTAAGACATCGTCTCCCGATGCCTTTTCTGATGTTCCGAATGCTACAATCTTGGCAACGCCTACCGCCGCGCTTGAAACGGTTGTGGTTGCCGTTACGCGAATGCCGTCTGCATCAATAGTTACTTTGTCGCCGACCTTTAAGTTGGTTCCTGCTGCGGACAGTGCCGCTATGTAAGTGTCGTCTTTGCTGACACGGATTGCCTGAACAAATTCTCCTGCTACTCCGGTTTTGTTTGACATGCAGATGTATTCCGGCACTTCCTGCGCGCCTACTTTTGCTGCCGTATCGCCGGATATAACAAGACCCATGCCAATCTTATAGGTCGTGCTTGCCGCACATGGTACAAGCTCAAGCGGCGGCAGTGATGCGTCGTGTCTTTGATAAAGTTTCATTATCTCTTGCCTCCCTTCGTTCTAAGGTCGTCGCCTTTCTTCACAATGCCCTTCTTGCCGTTTTCCGGTTTGAAGATGGCTTCTACCGTTTGGCTGCCTTTGTTTGTAATCTTTCCGGCATATGTTGATTTTTTCATCGTCTTACTCCTTTCTGGTACTTTTGGTAGTACTTTCTGATTTCTTCTTTGCTCATCCCCGGGTTTAATTCCATGCAAAGTAGTTCTTCGTCTTTTGGGATGTCTGCCACAGTTACTCCTTCAGAGCCGTTAAAAGTCTGAATGTTTTCGCGTGTATCGATCTTTGCGTGCGTCTGCGGCGTCTTTCCCTGCATGACCTTTTTGTATGCGGCATCGATGTGCATACCTCTTGATTTCACAAGGAAGTCAAAATAGTCTTGATCTTCACCGAGGTTCCTCAGGTCTGCAACGGTCTTAATCTCCGGGTTGATTCGTTGGATGTTTCTCAGCTCGTTTGCGATTAGCTCCCTGTTCCGCTCTTCGACAATGCTTTGAGCGAGTTCTCGTGCCCGCACGACATCCGGATGGTTTGCAATCTGCTTGCTGAACTCTTCCTCTCTCCGCAAGCGTTCTGCCTCCACCTCTTCAATCGTGCGCTGGCTTCTTGTGGCCTCGATGGCATCTGCAATTTCCTGCGGCGTGCCTTCGTAACCAAATCCTCTGAGCGCGTTTTGCAGCAGGCTCACTTGTTCTTGTGCAAGCCTTGCTTCCTCTCTCGCTCTTCTTGTCTCCTGTTCTGCGGCTTTTCTTGCTTCCGCAAACTGATGATTTGTTTCCGGCGCCTGTTGATGGGTTGCGACTCCATCTGCGTCTTCCTCTTGATTGAGCTCAGTATCTTCGAGGTCGCCCGCTCCTTCGTCCGTAACTTCGCCTTCCTGGTCCACGACTCCATCCTGCGCTTCGTCTTCGATTCCGAATAAAGCGTTTAATTCGTTTCCATCCATCTTGTGTTTTTCCTTTCTTTGAAATAAAAATTGCCGGGTTTTATCCTTGCCCGGCGCAAGCATATATCATAAGGAG
>JALERA010000098.1:0-3892 GCA_022764365.1 Bacillota bacterium | reverse complement strand
TCAAAATTACAGTAAGGCTGAGAATTCTGCCTATTCTTTTCATTTCTGTGTGTCCTCCGATTTCTGTTCTTTTGTATTTTTCTTAAGATCCCTCAGTTCTCTGAAAAAGTCTCTCACTATTTCCTGACAACGAGTTTTGGTTGAGCCTTCTTCTATTTCAAATACTTCAACTTGATGGTTCAGTTTCTGCTCCTGCACGATATTGAATACCGAGCCGCAGCCTCCCGCCTTGGGGTCCATCGTTCCGATATAGAGTTTTTCTATCCGTGCCCAAACGATCGCTCCGGCACACATGCTGCACGGTTCCACCGTCACATACATGCTGCATCCGGTCAGTCTGCGCCACCCTAAGGTCTCTCCCAATTTTCTGCCGGCTTGTCTTATTGCAACAATTTCGGCATGCGCCGTCGGGTCTTTCTCGGTTTCCGTCAAATTATGTCCGCGTCCGATGATTTCACCGTCCTTGATAATAACCGCTCCGATTGGAATTTCACCTTTTTCTCTGGCCTTTTCCGCCTCTTTCAGGGCCTCTAACATAAACTTTTCCATACATCTTTTGATAATATCATAAAACCTCGGAGATTGCAAGCGTTTCTGCGTTCACGCAGGCTATCCAATATCCGTAAATGTATTCTGCAGCCTCGTCGCACATGCTTTCCAAATCGTCGTAAAACCATTCTCCTCCCCTCAAAGGCTGCCAAAGAGTAAATCCGGTGCGGCCTTGTGCGGGCTGCTCGCTGAGCATAAACCTTCCCGGGATGCCGATGTAATTCTTTCCGACACTTGTTCCTATGATGAAATGTCTGTATTTGCAAGCATTTTCATAACCTTCCGGGCAGAATTTTTTCAAAAGCTCAAGGGTTTCCTGCCTATGCCACTCACTTCCGGTTTCATCGTTTTCAAACAGTCCAAACTCCTTGTACCTTTCCTTCCTGTTCTGCTTCTGCAAAAGATTGCTCAAAAAATACATAACATACGAGCCGTATTGATTCCCCATTGCCGAAATCCCTCTTTTCTAGTAAAATATACTAAAATAATATGTGGTTAGGGGTTCGTCTTATGATAATGGATGCATTGGTTTTGATTGTTTTTGCGATTTCAATATTTTGGTCTATGCGAGAGGGCTTGGCACTTGCGGTAGCAGGACTCATCAAAGGGATTGCCGCGGTTGCCGCCGCGTGGATTTTTTGCGATGATCTTGCCGTAGTTCTTCTGAAAATTCCGTCCGTACACGATTTTGCGGTGGGTAAAATCTCCGAAAATCTTTCCGTGCGCTGGGAAAATTCCGCGGTTTACGAAGCTTTGCCGAAGCTTTTCACCTCAAACAACGGTGATTTTGCCGACACACTCATCACCGAAGGTGCGACTAAGCTTGCGTGGCTGTTTCTGACAATTGCGAGCTTTCTGCTCATCTTGATTGCCATACGCTTGGCTGCATCCATACTTGAAAAGGGGTTCTCGCATACAAACAAAGACGGCTTTGTTGGATTTTCGGACAAACTTTTGGGTCTTATTCTCGGAATCGTTGTGGGTGTTTTTAATGTTCTTCTCTTTCTTGCACTTTTGCTGCCTTTGGCAGGTTTGTTTCTTCCGTCTTTGACGGAATCCCTGCCGGGTTGGTTTGAAAATTCCCTTTTCGCAAAAGATATTTACAACAACAACCTCCTTTTGATTCTCCTTCGGGATTTTATTGCATAAAAATGTTTGACACTACCATATATAGGTGTATAATATATAAACATGGTAATAATATTCTAAATATAGATTTATGAAAGATTATTAGGAGGTAGGAATATGAGTGCTGTTGTAACAGGGAATGTATCATTGGAGGAAGGCAAGGCTTATGTCGATTACCTTGAAAAGAAATATAACCGCAAGCTGAAAAAGCTCGCGGTGAACATCGACGGCGATTATGCGGATTTAAATTACGAGTTCGAAAAGGTTCCGTTCGAAAGAATTCGCAGGATTACCGGCTATCTGGTAGGCACGATGGATCACTGGAACGATGCGAAGGCTGCCGAAGAAGCTGACCGCGTGAAACATGACGTGTCCGGCGGCTTCGAAAGATTATAGTTTGAGAGTTTTTCCACTTATTTAGCATTGTGCATAACACTTTTATTTAGCTTTGTGCTAAACTGTCTATTATACGCTATTCATTACGAGGAGTACGCAATGCCAAAGAAAACTACCACAAATCTTGAAAACGAGTTGAAGCGATGTGAAACGCTGGAAGATTTTTTGAATGTGAACAAAATGGAACTCGCTACAACCTCTCTCGCACAGCAGATTCAGGCTTTCATTGAAAGCAAAGGGCTCACCAGATCCGATGTCGTCAAAGCCTGCAATCTGAATGAGGTTTATGCTTATCAGATTATTTCAGGTGCCCGCAGACCTTCCAGAGACAAGCTTTTGTGCCTATGCTTTGCGATGCGTGCTACCCTTGATGAAACACGTGAGCTGCTCATTCATGGCGGATTTGCGCCTCTTTATGTGCGGAATCAGCGGGATAGCATTATCCTTTTTTCGATTTCCCATGATGAAACCATTATGCAGCTTAATCTTAGACTGTACGAGCACGGGGAGGCGTTGCTGGAATAATTTTTTAGATTTGGATGATATTTCGCAAAAATATATTTTTTTCAACATCGAAATCGACAAAAAGTATATTTTTTTCAATATCAAAACATCTTGCATCTTAATAGGGCGGTCCAATCGGACCGCCCTTTGTGTATTTTTTGTACTTATTTCATCGTTCTGAAAGCCTTAGTTGAGTAGTCTGTATAGAACTTTTCGCCGTTGATGATAACGAAAGCTCTTACTTTGTAGTAATATGTCTTACCCTTAACCAAGTCTTTGCTATTGATGTAACTTGTCTTAGTTGTTGTGAAGTAAGGAGTCTTGCCGTATCCGGAGAACTTCTTCGTGGATCTGTAGATTTCAAATCCGTCGAACTTCATTCCGTCCGGAATGTTCCAAGTAAGCTTGATGGCTCTCTTGCCTCTCAGCTTGGAATATTTGGATTTAGCCTTGAAGATTTCCTTATCTACGGAACCAACCGCCTCAATCTGAGCCTTTTCTTCAGTAGTGAGAACCTTGTCGATTTCTGCCTGCACTGCTTCCCGGATTGCCTTTACTTCTTCTTCAGTCTTAGCGTTCTTGATGTCAGCTGCAGCCTTGTCGAGGATCTTCTTTACTTCTGCCTGTTCAGCCTCATCGTACTTGTCAGCGGATGCTGCTGCGGAGATAGCAGTGTTAGCTTCAGTTTTAGCCTTGTCAAGCGGAGTTTCGGCAGGAATTACGAATCCACCGCCGCCACCGGAGGAACCACCGGATGTGCCGCCGCCTGTGTTATCGCCGGATGTCGACTCTTTCTTTGCAACGATATATGTGGAGAAATGTGTTGCAGTAAACACAATATTTCCTTTTTCATCGTAGTGATAGTCTTTAACGAGTTCTTTGTTTCCGTTATCATCTACAAAGTAAACCGCCATTCCTTCCGTTTTGCATGGAATTTCAACTGTTGCATATCCGTCTGTACCAAAGTCAATTTTGGAATTTTGAGAGTCCTTTGCAGCTATTGTGAAATCAAATGCAAGCTCTGCATCTTTGACACTTGTTGCCTGCGCCGTTGTCAAACCATATGCGTCTTCTTTAACATTTCTCATTTCAAAAGAAGTTTCGGTTTCTTGGCCCTTCATATTTGTGACAAGGCTGCCGCCAATAGTTACATGACCGTCATTTGTGCTGATTTTAATCTCCTGCTGGCCTTTAATTGCATCTTTCTCGAAGATAACCTCGGTTGCCTTAATGTTATCGTCCGTTTTAGCATCTACAACGCCGTCCTCATTCACAGCACTAGTTTTTAGTGTCATTTTGCCTGTGAAGAACCCGG
>JALERA010000061.1:0-11252 GCA_022764365.1 Bacillota bacterium | reverse complement strand
CGATGATTTCGATTATCAATTTCATCAAGAGCATGGACATTGTGGTGCCGGGATTTGCCAGCGACGAAACGCTGCTGTATTCGCCGGAGCTGAAGTTCTACAGCAACAAGATTGACATTGACACCGACCTCAACACGAATGTGAAGAATCTTCACTGCCTCGGAGATTCCACAGGCTGGACCCGCGGCCTGATGATGGCATCCGTCATGGGCGTTTTGATGGGAAGAAAGCTGAGCAAGGCTGAAGGAAATCTATAAAGAATTGATTTGAAGAATCGCTGAAATGCGGTTCTTTTTTTGTACCTTCATGCACGGTGCATAACAAAGACTCCGCCCGGAATGTTAAAATTAGCACATACTGACATAATATCTCAATTCTATTGAGCGTCAATATTGTCAGATAGACCGGAAAGGAGAAAGAAGAATGAAGAAAAAAATTTTTGCGCTTGCGCTCTGCATGGTGCTTGCCATGATGCCAAGCATGGGGTTTGCAGCAACGCCGGTTTCACCGGAACAGCTTGGGCAGAGTGACTGGAATCAGAAAGGCTGACGGTAATCCGCTAGGCAGGACCTAGCGGAGTATCCTTGTTTTTTTGCTACGGGTTTTCAAAACATCTGAGCAAATGTAAAAATATGTATTGACAATATCTGTAATTAGATGTAAAATAATTACATGAAGAATAGCGCTGTTCTCCAATCATAACACATAAGGAGGACTTAGAATGGGGAAATACATATTCGCCAATAAGCTGATGTTTGCCATCATAATGCGGGATCCTATCGCATGTAAGAAATTCATCGAAATGATTTTTCCGGAAAGAACCGTAGAAAAAATCCTATTTCCAAACAAGGCTGAAGAGGATGGCGGTGCTGCGACAATAAACGAAATCGCCGTTGAAGTCGAAAAAACAATCATTACCGGAATTGCTTCAAAGTCTGTGCGGCTGGATGTGCTGTTTAAAGGGGATGATACGGTTTACGATATTGAGATGCAGCTTGAACCGGAAGACGAAATTGCAAAGCGAAGCCGCTACTACCACATGGCGATCGCCAGGAATTCGCTTAAGAAGGGGGAGACTTATGACAAACTCAAGACCGGGTATGTCATCTTTGTGTGCTGTTTTGATCCTTTTAAGAGGGACGAGCCGGTTTACCGATTTGAAATGTATGATAGAAATTTACAGTTGCAATTAGGCGATGGGTCAAGTACAATTATCTTAAACACAAAGTGCTCGCGGAGCAAGACTCCCGAGGCATTTGAGGCTTTCTACAACTTTGTGAACACGGGTAAGGTAGACGAGAGAAATGACTTCGTGAAATACCTGAGCAAACGAGTGGAAGAAGCCAATGAAGATGAGGAGGTTGACCGCATTATGACATTGGATGAAGAAATGAAGGTGCAGTGGGAGCGAGCGATTGAGAAGGGCAAGGAACTTGGATTCAAGCAAGGCGAAGAAATCGGATTTAAGCAAGGCGAGGAAATCGGCCGTGCCAAAGGCGAGGAAATCGGTCGTGCCAAAGGTGAGGCTGATAAGCAGCGTGAGATTGCAAAGAATTTTAAGAACGCCGGCATTCCGATTGATGTGATTGCGAAAAATACCGGACTGGCATTTGAGATAATCGAAACACTGTAAAACACAAGATTATATTTGTGAAAACGGAGGCGGCATAACCCGTCTCCGTTTAATTTTTATTCGGGATACTTAAGCTGCATCCAGGCTATTCAAGCAGCGCTTCGCCGTGGTCGTAGAGATTGCTGTTTACCTGCAAAATCGTTTCCTCATGTGAAATCGCAAAAATGATAATGCTGTCGCGCTGGCTGCGGACATATAACGGAGCGAAACCACCGTGAATCAAGAGATCCTGTGTTTCCTCAAGTGTAGCCCGCATTGCGATACAAAGGCATAGAAGCTTGTCACGGGAAGGCCTGCGTGCACCGGATATAATCTGGTAAGCATAGATTTCGTTCAATTACATGCCTTGACCGAAAGAAAATGTGCTATGCATGGTGCTAAATGAGAACCATTTTTTAGCATTTTTTTGCGGAAAGGATGGTAGCGTGGAATGTTCTGCGGTTATAAAAGAACTGAAAATAAGACCGATCAGAAGGCTCAACCATAAGGAAAACAGCACGGTGTTTACAGCCTCAAGGGAGGACGGCACCGTTTTTGTGCTACGCGTTTACGACCGCGAAACAGCCGCATATAAAATGCTTGAGGGTAAAGATATTCCGGGACTGCCGAGGGTATACGGCTGCCGCTTTGTACATGGATTTTTTGTGGTTGAGGAGGAATATATAGACGGAATTTCCCTGCAGGAAATGATTGACGGTGGGGAAAAGATGTCAGAGGCGAGGGCTAGGGATATCGTTTCATCAATTTGCGGCACCGGAGCAGTTCGGACTGCCAAGGTCCGATGTACGAACCGATATTTATGCGGTTGGCATTTTGCTGAACATCTTGCTTACGGGTGTGCATCCAGCGGTGGAGCAGTACCGCAGCGGCGGCCAGAAGACAAAGCGTCTCGCATCTATAAGATTATTGCGGCGGCTTGTTTTGTGCCATTGTTTCTCCTTGGATTTATAATTTTTGACAGCATCTATTATCCAACAGTGGAGACGGAAGACTTTTCGATGTCAGACAGCGCATGCCTTGTGTGCACGAAGGAAGGGAACATTTATATATTGTACCGCAACAACGCAAAACGCCTCGAACTGCCGGTTTTGGACTTTTACAGAGAAAAAACCGGAGAGAAGGCCAAAGTGCAGGTAACGCAAAATGGCACCGTTAAAATGGGCAGCATCGAGTATAATATCTAGACGGTGAAAGTGGAGGACGCATTTGCGGGTGCTGCAAGAGTGGGGATTTCCTTCGACGGATCTCTCATCAAATACAATTACAGCGACGAAGAGGAGACTGTCAGAACGAGGTTCCTCTGGCTCCTTGATGAATCCTATGAGGAAAAAAATTTTCTCACCGAGCATGACATGAATATCATACCTTGCAGCGAAAATGTTTCCGGAAGGAAGTATAACAGCGCAGGCGGGTTGGGTTCATCAGACGTGATTTTAGGAGCAGAAGTTGGCGAGCTACTCACAAAGCGAATCAATATGTCGTTTACGTCCAGCGATGACGAAAATGCTTTTTACTTGGTGCATCCCGCGGGGACCGTGGTGATTTGCTGAATGTGGATGCTGCGGGGCTGAACAGGTTTACGTGCGTGAAATCCCGCATGGAAGATTACGCGTCGGAGCTGAAAACTAACAGAGTGGGTGATGGCAATGCGAAGAACTTTGACGAGTTCATCAAAGGCAAGGACCGATACGGAAACCCAGTGAAAGTTAAGAAAATCCTTGCGCAATCTTGTTATGTAGTTTATCTCAATCCGGCGGATGACGCAGAGCAAAACGAAATCGTATTTAAAATGAAAAGGACTGCCGCATAGCAGTCCTTCTCCACATGTCAAATATTTTACAACCTTGGCTTTCTGCCAATCAGCAAAATCCATTTTTGGTTGAAACATATTTCACCGTTCTGAAGATAAGGAGAGAAGCCCGTTTTGGCACCGCCGTTTATCTCTGCGCTCATGCGTTCGGTAATTTCATCTTGAATATTTTGAGGTGTTTTAGTGAGGTTAAGCCAACTCTTAAGATTCTGTTGTATTGATGTTGATTCACATTTCTCTACTGAAAGATTATGCGAGTGATATAAATCGAGCATTTCACTGCGGCTCATATTTTTTACGTGGGAAGGATCTCGAAGCGTTTCAATCTCATCCTCTGTAATTCTATTTTCCTCACATGCGGACTCCATATCAATTAATACCAATTTGCCTCCATGATTTACAACGCGTACCATTTCATCGAAGGCGGCGGTGACATTTGTAAAGTGATGAAAAGCTAATCGTGAGAATACAACAGAAAAGCTGTTGTCCAAGAAAGGAAGTTCCTCCGCATATCCCTTTACAAAAGTAATATTGTGAAGTTGGCATTTTTGTGCTTCAAGCTGACCGACCTCCAGCATTGGAACCGTTGCGTCCAAGCAAACGACACTTTGCACAAGTGGAGCAAAAGACCGTCCACACACACATGTTCCCGAAGCGACTTCCAAAAATGTATCGGTTGAATCGGGCTTGACACAAGAAATTGTATAATCCAAAAAGCTTGCTTTTGTGAAATTACTCGATTTGCTTTCAAAATTCGACGCTTGAATTTGGAAAGAACGATTAATTGCATTCAAGTTATCGGGTTTCATGTTTTCCATCCTTTCTTGCCAGGAAAATACCTATCAGCGGATAAATCAAGAGCGGGAGCCACAGCACGGGTGAGAAAATACAGTAGCTGAGTGATGCAAAGCCCAAAGTGTTTGTTACGAAAATAGCTGTGGGGCACCATGGAACCAATGGTGATATTCCCGTTCCGGTATCGAGAAGTATAGATGCAATATCGGCATCTTTTATACCGTTCTTTTTAAATATTGTTTGAAATGCGGGGGCTAAAATGGAATTTGTTGTATAATAGTTCCCGGTTATCACGAAGCAGAATGCATGTGTGAATGCCGCGGATGTAATAATTTTTGCCTTATTTCCTGTCGTACCGAATGCCTTGTCAAGCACGGAAGAAATTATGCCAAGGTACTTTATTATACCGCCAAAAGAAGCGGCAAATATAAGCAGTGTTAATATGGATGCCATACTGTTGATTCCCCCATAATTCAAAAGTGCGTTTACCTTAGCATCCTGACCGTATGTATAACCTGACAACAATCCTTCAAAAACATCTGCGTAATTGTGGCCCTGAACAAAAATTGCTTCTGTCACACCTGCCGCAATGCCGGCTATGAATGCCGGAATTGTCGGAAATTTGAAAATTATCAGAATCACAAGGAGGATTGGTGGAAGCAGGGCAACAAAGCCTATTTTAAACTGTGTGGAAATAGCATTGAGAAGCTGCAAACTATCCATCGCACCGTGTGTGGTATTGTTTGAAAAAAGACCTATAATAATATATATTACTGCCGATAGAATAAACGCAGGCACATTTGTACGTGCAGCAGCCTTCAATGTATCCGAGTAATTGGTGTTTGTAAGCTGCTCCGCGAGAACGACGGAACTTGAAAGCGGTGACAATTTGTCACCGATAATTGCCCCGGACACGATGGTACTTACAGTGTATATGGGTGGGAGACCGAGAGCACCGGATATTCCCATGAAAGCAACGCCCAAAGTAGAAATTGTTCCCCAAGATGTACCTATCACCATAGATGTTGCGGAGCACATTACGAATGAAGTAATTAGGAAAAACTTTGGGTTGATTGCTTTCAGACCTATGCAGATCAGAGTCGGGACTGTACCGCTCATTATCCAGCTTGCAACGAGAGCTCCTATTAGCAGAAGAATAATTAAAGGTGTCAATATGGTGCTTATTGACGAGGTAACTACATTTTGCAGTTCTAGGTATGTGGTACCTTTGCAAATTGCCAACACACCAACAAATACAGCCTCCGTAAGCAATGTTATGGTAATAGGCATTTTCAATACAAAAATGCCTATTACCATAATTATTGTTACAACTAGTAAAGTGAAAAAGGATTCTTTAAATTTTAATGTCATATGTATCACCTAAAAAGCAATATTAACCAGCCCATAGAAAACCGTAGGGCAAAGTAAACATGCAAGGCCTGTAAAGAAGGTTGCCGTCATTGCTCCATACGGAACAAGCTTTTGATCCGTCGCCGCAAGGCCCGCCGAGACACCGGAAGTGGTACCCATGATGCCTCCGTAGACCATAGCGGAGCGGAAATTATCTAATCTCATTGCTTTCGCAAGCAAAGGTGTTGCAATCATCACAACGATGGATTTAACAACACCGATAGCAATGGCTAGTGCGATTATGTCTGAGGATGCTCCAACCGCGCTTCCGGTAACTGCACCGGTGATAAATGTTACTGTTCCTGCAGCAATCGTCGTAATTTCAACGGGGTCTGTATATCCAAACATAACTGCAAAGACCGTTCCGAGAACAAAAGCAAAACTCACCCCAACAATTAGGGAAACGGCTCCAATAAGCCCGGAACGTTTCAATTCGGATAAACTAGCACCGTAGGCGGTTGAAATAATTGCAAAATCGCGAAGACTGCTTCCACCAAGAATTCCGATACCGGTAAAAACATCGATATCTGCAATACCATTACTTCCTCCGGTAATTATACCCCCGATATAGGCTGCAATCAACCCTACAATGATAGCAACCGCGGAGGAAGGTAATTTGCCTTTAAAGATATATTTTGAAATTACACTTGAGACGAAAACGCCCAAGGCAATAAACAAAAATGACATGACGAAGGCGTTGTTGATAAAAATATTTTTTATAATTTCAATGATATTCATAAATTATGCGAACTCCTTTTCTTTATTGTTTTTATCCGGCAAGAAGCTTGAAAGCCAAACAATTATAAACCCCACCAGTACGACTGCAACACCGGCAGCTATAGCCAAGATCCCGGAACTGACAGCAGCAACAACATTTTGCGTTGCTGTCATTGCTATTACAATCGGAATATACATGGACTGCCAAAATTGTATTCCATCTGAAATATTTTGGGTAAGTTTCCCTTTCTGCTTAAGTTTATCAGTAACGATCAAAAGTAAAAACATTGCGAATCCAACGCCCCCGACATTTGAACCAACGCCTATAACTTGGCCGATAATATCTCCTGCAAAGAAACCTGCAAACATACATCCCGCAATTGTTGCAACCCCAGTTATCATATCTATCCCTCTTTTCTGTAATATAAGCTGTAATTATCTGTGAAAAAGTATACTATTGATTTTTTTCTTCTTCCAATATAAGATATGATATAAACAGATTGACTTAATGTTATAAATGGGAGGGAATCAGAATGGAATTATTACAGCTGAAATATTTTTACAAAATCGCAAATTCCAGAACATTGACACAGGCTGCAGACGAACTAAATGTATCTCAGCCATCTTTATCAAGAATGATATCGAGGCTCGAAGATGAATTTGAAATGGAGTTTTTTGATAGAAACGGAAGAAACATCACTTTAAACAAGAACGGTGAGGTTTTTCTGCACTATTGTACACAAATCATGAATTCGCTTGATGAAATGAGAACGGATCTCAGCGAATTAAAGAAGAGAAAAGACTTGCAGGTAAGCGTCGGCTTTTACTCGATGTCAAGCATGTTGATTGATATAATAGGAAATTTCAGGCGGTTATATCCCAATATACAAATCCGAGTTTTGCAGCATTATCATGAGGACGATTCTGATTCCTCTTTAGACCTCATTGTTAATTCAGCTGTGCCGGGCAAAGAACCGGAAGGCTCAACAATCCTTGTTACGGAAGACATTCTCCTGGCCGTACCTAAGGGCGAAAAAGAGAAATACGCACAAGGTAGTATGCTGTCGATAAATGCTTTAACAAAAATTCCGATAATATCATTGGTTAAGGGACGACCGGTAAGAGATGTAGTTGATTACTATTTAAAGGAGGCAAATGTGAAGCCGAATATTGTTGTAGAAACGGACAGTCCTGTGACGCTTCGCAGAATGATAATGGCAGGGGAAGGGGTTACTTTTTTCCCTGAAATGACATGGGTGCTGGAGGAAAAAACAAATGTTGAATTTCTTGAATTTCAGCCCCCATGCAAAAGAAGTGTTTATGTTAGGTGGAACAGACCATATTACAAAAGTTATGCAGCAAGATTGTTTTATAATTTCCTTGTGGAGTATTTTAGTACAAACCCCTTTCTATAGCTTTGAAGGCATAAAAGTATAAATTAACTTATATTGGAACTTTTAAGCATTATTATTTACATTTAGAATAGGTGAAGCTTCATAACAAAACGATAGAAAAGTTATTTTTGTAACAAGGAAAGGACAAACTTATGGAAGAGAAGAAGAAATTAAGTTTTGCGAAAGCTATGATTTTGCTTCTTATCGCAGTTGTGACGATTTTTGTTGTAAAAGCAAAGATCGGAGGGGACACATCCGTATCTCTGTTATGTGCGGCAGCGGCGGTAAGTGCACTTGCCATGATTTGGGGAATTAAATGGGAAGATATTGAACATGAAGTTAAAGAAAATTTTAAGTCAATGGCCTCGCCTTTAATGATTTTGATGTGCGTAGGCCTGCTTGTTGGTACATGGATGATTTCGGGTACAATTCCGACAATGATTTATTACGGAATGAAATTCTTAAGTCCGGGAATTTTCTTAGTAATGACTTGTCTCATTGCTGCGATTATGTCTGTTATGACCGGCACTTCATGGGGGACCGTATCAACAGTAGGTGTGGCATTAATGGGGGTGTCAGCGGGATTGGGAATTCCACTTGCTTACACAGCGGGAGCAGTAACAGCAGGCGCGTTGTTTGGAGATAAGCTTTCACCGTTATCAGATACAACTGTAATGGCAGCGGCCGTTGCGGAGGTAAATATAATTGATCACATCAAATATATGTTACTTACAACCGTCCCATCCCTTATTGTTTCATTGGTATTATATGGAGTATTGGGTGCAAAATATGCAGGCCAGAGCATGGCAGGCGATGATTATAGCGCAATTATGGAAACACTACAGAGCACCTTCAATATCAATGTAATAATGCTTATTCCACCAATCGTTGTAGTTACTCTTATTGTATTAAAGAAACCTACAATACCGACATTCTTCTCGGGAATTTTAACCGCAATGGTTCTTGCTTGGATTTTCCAAGGTGCATCATTCTCAGATGTAATATTTGCGATGGGTAAGGGTTATACTGAATCAACAGGCATTGACATCGTTGATACAATGGTTCTGAGAGGTGGACTTAGCAGCATGTTGAGCACAATCGTACTTGTATTGGCAGCAGGCGTGTTCGGCGGACCGTTAAAAGCCTCCGGTACAGTTGAGATCATCGTTGAGAAACTGTCAAAAGCGGTGAAGAACGACAAACAGATGATGATTACGGTAGCATTACTTCATTTAGTGCTATTCTTAATCGTAGTAAGCTACTATGTATCATTTGTTGTTATCGGAAACATGACAAAAGATTTATATGACAAGTTTGGTTTGAAACGTACAAATCTGTCCAGAATGTTAGAAGATACTGGTACAGCTACAGCACCACTTATTCCTTGGTCGTTGTCAGGAGCATTTTACTCAAGTACATTAGGACTTCCGGTTTGGGATTTCGTACTCTATGCACCGATTACATACTTAGGAATGGGCTTCGCATTAATCTACATCTTAACAGGATTTACGATTGCTCGTGCAGACAAAACAGAAGAAATTGCGGAAGCATAATAAAATTAAAGTGGCCGGGTGGTAAGTATTTTACTGCCCGGCTCAATATTAGGAACGGAGGATAAAATGAGAAGGGTGTATTATAACGGTAAGGTAGTAACATTGGAAGGGGATGATTGTACTGCATTTATCGTAGAAGATGGTCAGTTCGCAAAAGTTGGAAATGAAGAACTGCTTGTCGATATAAATTATGATGAAAAAATAGACTTAAAAGGAAAGACGGTTCTTCCTGCTTTTTTTGAAACACACATGCACATACTATCATTAGGAATGCTGCTAAAGGATATTAATCACAATGACTGCGACAGTATTCAAAATTTAATAGATATGAGCAGAAAATACATAGAGGACAATAAAGTACCTGCTGGCAAATGGGTTAGAGGCAGAGGCTGGAATCATGATAAGTTTAAGGATGAACCACGGTTTATAACAAGATATGATTTGGATAAAATCACTACTGAACATCCGCTGTGCTTTGTACGAACATGCGGACATGTGATTGTCACGAACAGCAAAGGACTCGAATTAATTGGAATGTCGGAGAGTGCACCTGAAATTGAAGGCGGACAGATTGACCTCGACGAAAATGGCAGACCTTTGGGAATTTTTCGAGAAAGAGCAAGGGCTTGTATCTTAGATGCAATTCCGGAGAAAGAAACCGAAGAAATCAAAGATCTCATTTTGCTTGCACAAGAGGAAGCGCTCGCTCATGGTATAGTGGAAATTCATTCTGACGATTTCAAAGATGTACCGACAAATTATCAAAAAGTAATCCAGGCATACAGAGAGCTCATTGAAGAGGGAAAATTAAAAATAAGAGTTTATGAACAATGCAATCTCCCGGCCGTAGAAAAAATCCGAGACTTCCTTGACCACGGATATCACACGGGATGGAACATGGGTAACGGCCTATTTACTCTTGGACCGTTAAAGCTTTTATCTGATGGGGCATTAGGTGCAAGAACGGCTTACCTTAACGAACCGTATAGTGATGCACCTAACCAGAGGGGTATACTTCAATTTGAAACGGAGGATCTTAAATCGATGGTTAAAATGTGCCATGAGGCAGGAATGCAAGTTGCTATTCATGCAATAGGAGACGGTGCCGTTGATGAGGTTATGAATTCGATTGAAGAAGCTAAGGTAAATTATCCGAGATTAAATGAGAGACATGGTATTATCCATTGCCAAGTGACAACTCCGGAGCAGCTTGACAGAATGAAGAGATTGAACCTAATTGCGTATATCCAGCCGATTTTCTTAAATTACGACCTAAAGATTTTGGATGACAGACTTGGAGCGAAAAGAGCGGCGACGGCATACGATTGGAAAAGTTTTCTCGACAAAGGGTTACATACTACAGGAAGTTCAGATTGCCCTGTTGAAAGTCTAGATATTATGGAAAACATATATGCAGCAATGACAAGAAAGGATTTGAACGGAAATCCTGCTGGCGGCTGGAAACCTGAGCAAGACTTGACATTGGAAGAGTCATTAAGATTGTTTACGATCAATAGTGCTTATGCATGCTTTTGCGAGGATAGCAAAGGAAGCATAAAAACAGGTAAATCGGCGGATTTCGTTATAATTAACGAAGATATCAGAAACACGTCCGCTGACGAAATAAAAAACATTAAAATTGAAAAAACTTATTTAGCAGGAAAAAAATTATTTGATCGAACAGTATAACATAGGGCCTCGAAGGCAGACTATTGAATTGCATATTATAATTTTACGGAGGGTACACATTTGCAATGAGCTAAAGGATGTGTGCCCTCCTTGCATTTTAAACCCGAAGACGTAAACGGTAAACCATCCGTGTATCGACTAAAACTACAAAAAACGCTAAAATCCATTTAAATGAATTTTAGCGTTTTTTGTAGTTAGGAGGCAGCTGTTATGGACATCAACGAAAAAATGAAATTGCATCAATGGGCAAT
>JALERA010000050.1:0-43454 GCA_022764365.1 Bacillota bacterium | reverse complement strand
AAAAAGAAGCATGAAATATGACTAGCAATGAGCAATAAAACGATGACCAACTGTTGACCAACTTTTACTTCAAAAAAGTAAATAATACAGATAATTTGAGCAGATTAAGTATATGTAGTTTTTTGAAACCACGATATGTAGGATAAGCCAAAATTAGCTCATCGAGTGGGAATAAACAGGGAGGAACAAATGACGGAATTACTGGCTCCGGCAGGAAATATGGAGGCACTGAAGGCCGCGATCGCAAACGGATGCGACGCGGTCTATCTTGGCATGCAGAAATTCGGCGCACGGGCGTATTCTTGCAATTTCGATGAGACGACGCTGCCGGAGGCGGTTTCCTATGCGCATCTGCGAGAAGTAAAAGTATATGTTACGATGAATACCATCGTGTTTGAAGAGGAACTTTCGGATATGCGTGCGCAGCTTGCGTTTTTGAATGAAATCGGTGTGGATGGCGTTATCGTGCAGGATATGGCGGTGTTTGACTATATTGTGAAGCATTTTCCGGATATGGAAGCACATTGCTCGACGCAGATGGGAATCGACGATTTAGACGGAACACTGTTTTGGAAAGACCTTGGCGCAGAGCGTGTGGTGCTAGCGCGCGAAGTAGATATTGAGAAGGCGAAGAAAATCCGCAGGGAAGCAAAAGTGCCGATTGAGATTTTCGTGCATGGAGCACTGTGCGTGTCGTATTCCGGAAACTGCCTGATGTCAGGGTTAATCGGCTACCGGAGCGGGAATCGCGGTCGGTGCGTGGGTTCCTGCCGCAAGCCTTATGAACTGCTGAATAAGACAAGCGGAAAGTCGCTTGGGGCAAGCTATCTTCTGTCGACAAAGGATTTAAACACCATCAATTATATAGAGGATTTAAAGACACTGGACTCTTTAAAAATCGAGGGTCGCATGAAGGAGCCGGCGTATGTGGCAAATGTCGTTGCGAAATATCGTCGAGCACTTGACGGAACTGTGACTGCCGAAGAAAAGGACGAACTGAAAAAGACCTTCAATCGTACATTTACGAAAGGCTATCTGTTCGGTGAAGACCCGAAGGACTTGAGCAATATTCAAAAGCCAAATAACTTTGGATATGAAATTGGCGTAATCAGTGGCAGCTATAAAGGAATGTACGAAATCAAGCTGCATGATGAGCTGCGGCAGAATGATATTATACGAGTTGACCATAACAATGAAGATGTAAACTTATCGGTTGTGAAACTCTATGACCGGGAAGGCAATCTGATAAACCGTGCAGATCGTGTCTGCTATATCCGCATCAAGGAAAAGCTTGCAAAAGGCGACCTTGTATACAAGACAAAGGACTATCTTTTCTATAAAGAATTGGAGCAGCACATGGACGGGGAGTTTCGCCGCTTTCCGCTCAGCCTGAAGGTCTATGCCTATCCGGGTGCGCATCTGACAGTGGATGCGGAGGGGCTTGGCATGCGATGCTTCTATGAGAGCGAGGAAATTTTGGAGGCGGCAGAAAACCATCCGACTACGATAGAGCAGGTGATGAAGCAGTTCGCGAAGCTGAACGACACCGTATTTTCGCTGCAAAACCTCGAGTTTGAGGAATGTGGGGCATTTCTTCCTGTGAAGATGCTCAATCAGGCACGCCGCGAAATCGTAGATAGGCTGTATGAAGAAAAAATAAACAGCAAGCCGCGCAGGGTGCTGACGGAAACGGCGGATGAGCAGGCTCAGCCGCAATCAACGGAAGCGCAGACGGCCGCACTCGCAGGGAATGCGGCGCAGGCAGCCGCACCGTACCTGACTGCTTCTGTCACCACGCACGAGCAGTACGAGGCTTGCCGCAAGGCGGGACTGACGGAAATCTATTTTGAAAACATAATCAGAAGAAATCAGATTGAATATGCGCCGAGGGAAGGCGAGCTTTTAATCGGAGGCTACGGCGGGCTGCATTATTATAAAGACAGCAATCCGTTCATTACCGACTACTCTTTCAATGCGGTCAATTCCATTACCTGCAGGAAACTGCATGAACTGGGAGCAAAGCGCATTACTCTTTCTTACGAGTTGAACCGCCGGCAGATTGCGGATTTGATTGCGGCTTACCGGGAAGACTATGGAGAGGCTCCGGCCCTCGAAATGATTGTCTATGGCCGCGCACCGCTGCTGTTTACAAAATATTGTCCGCTGAAAAAAATGGGACAGTGCGGGCTTTGCAAGCAAAACCGCTATGAGCTCAGGGACGAATACGGAACCTTTCCAATCCTTTCGCATGAGGACTGCACGACAACGATATTGAACGGAAAAATTTTGAATCTTTTGGATGAAATGCCGTCCATCGGAGGTGTAGAGGCTTTTCGGCTGAACTTTACGACGGAAACGCCGGAAGAAGTTTCGTACATTATTAAGGCAGCAAAGAAAAAGCTCGATGGAAGCGAGGAAAGGTCCTGCTTCCGCAGAGAAACAGATACGAGAGGACATTTCAATCGAGAAATTATTTAATGAGAGGCAGAAAATATGATTCAGGTCGAAAATCTATCTTATGGTTTTCCGGAAAAAGATTTATATAACAATATCTCGTTTTCCATCGAACAAGGACAGCACTGCGCGCTGATTGGGAGCAACGGCTGTGGCAAATCAACGCTTGTTGAAATGCTGACAAACCCTGAAAAATACTGGTTCGATGGGGAAATCACGAGGGATGAAGAATGCAGAATCGGCTATGCCGGCCAGTTTTGCGTACGGGAAAAAACGCAGGACTGCACGGTGTTTGAATATCTGAGCCGTCGTTTTACGGATTTACAGGAGGAACTTACAAGGGTTTGTGAGGAAATGGGACATCCGGAAAATGACGAGGCGGACATGGAGAAACTGTTTTCGCAGTATCAGGCTCTGCTCGACCAAAACGAGGCGATGGACGGCGACAATTATGAAAATGCGATTCGCAGGCAGCTTAATGCGGCAGGTATGGGCGCACTTGAAGACACGAGGCTTTCGGACATCAGTGGCGGTGAGTACAAGCTGCTTCAGATTATGAAGGAAATGCTGCTTGTACCGAATTTTCTGGTTCTGGACGAACCGGATGTGTTTTTGGATTTTGAAAATCTGAATGGGCTTTGCCGGCTGGTCAACGGGTTTAAGGGTACGATTCTGGCAGTGACACACAATCGCTATCTGTTGAATCACTGTTTTAATAAAATCCTGCATTTGGAAAACGGGGATTTGCAGGAGTTTGACGGTACTTACAGTGAATATCGCTGTGCGATTTTCAGAGAAAAACTGAATCTGAGCATTCAGCATATCGAGGAACAGGAGGAAATCGCGCGTACGGAAGAGATGGTGGAAATCCTGCGTAAGCGAGCAACGCTGATGGTGAATCCGACAATCGGGCAGGCGGTCAATGCCAAGCAGTCGCAGCTTGACAGGCTGTTGACAAGGCAAATAAAGGCGCCGTTCATTGAGGTGCGTGAGCCGCGCATTGTGTTTCCGCATGTGGAGACAGATGGCGAGCCTGCAAACGGTGAAAATTCACGCAGCATACTTGTACTTACAGACTACGAATTGAAATTCGATGAACACTTGCTGAGGAATGTTAGTTTTGAGGTAAAAGAGGGCGAAAAGGCTGCTCTCATCGGCGCTAACGGAACAGGAAAATCAACTTTAATCCGAGAAATCGTTAGGAACGAAAATCCCGCAATCCGAATCGCGGACAGTGTGAATTATGCCTGTTTTTCACAGCTCGGCGAGGAAGAAGGTCGTCTTTCCGGAGGCGAACGAAATCTCAAGCAGCTTGAGGCGTTGGAGCACACAGGAGCAGAACTCCTCCTGCTGGATGAACCGAGTGCACATTTGGATTTATACGCACAGACCGCTCTGGAAAAGGCAATCAACGAGTACAAGGGGACCGTTTTCATGGTTACGCATGACTTTTATCTTGCAGCAAACTGTGCAGACTATGTTTTGCTGATTGAGGACAATACCGTGAGGAGAATTCGCAGCAGAAACTTCCGCAAAATGGTGTATGATAAGTATTTTGACTCGTCTTATCTGGAAGCGGACCGAAAACGTCAGCAAGTTGAGGCAGGTATTACAGAGGCATTCCGCCGCAATGATTTGGCTGCTGCAGACAGACTCTGCAGTGAATTGGAAGACTTGTGCAAGAACGGGATGTCAAATGAATGAAAAAAACAGCCTTTTGATTAGGGCTGTTTTTTTTATTGATATTGCAGGCGGTACTCTCTCGGTCCGATGCCGTAATGTTTTTTGAAAACTTTAGTGAAGTAGCTCGGTGAGGTAAAGCCCACCATGAGGCAGATCTCGGTTATGGAATGATAACTCGTGCGTAAGAGTTCCTCTGAATGCGACAACCTTATGTTATTAAGGTATGTCGTGAAAGGAATTCCCATTTCCTGCTTAAACAGTGTTGATAAATAGGTGCTGTTGACATGTACATGCTCTGCAAGCTTTGAAAGTGTGATATCTTCTTTAAAATTCGTGTTTACGTAAGACACCACTTCTTTTATTACGGAGGAGCCGCCGGAGTAGTTTTGCTGTGACATGGACTCTGTAAGCGTTAATATCAATGAAATTGCAAACTGGTGCATCTCCTTTAATGTCTGCGATTCGTTGATCCTTTCAAGATAAAAGAATTGATCGAAGTTGGTCTGCCATTCGTATTGATTTTGTGTAATGCGCGTAAAAAAACCTATCAGCCGAAGTTTGACCAGCGACATGTTTCCGCCTTCAAATACGATAATATCTTCCATATATTTACCAAAACCTTTTTTGCAGAGGTCGACATTTCCGGATTTTATTATGTTTGCAAGTTCATTTTCCGATTCGTAAGGATACTCGAGATTGATGCGTTCCTTTTTGAGCGAAATAAGCTTTTCTCCGATTTCGGTTTGTTCTTTGTACTGCTGATTTGCAAGGCTTGCGGAAGGAGAGCCTCCCATAACCGAGTTGATTGCATTTTGGAATAGAGTGTTCAGATACGAAATCTCGCTCGGTTTATACATGTTCATATTTTTAATGAGTGGTATGAGACGCACATAGTCCACTTCAAAAGCAACAATTCTGTTTGAGAGGGAACCGATGTGTTTTTCCATGCTTGTACCCATGGCAATCGGTCCGGCAATCAGGAATCCGTAAACATGACCGTCAAGAGCCAGGGGGTTGCAGAGATGTATCAGCCCTGCTTCACACATAAAAATATAGGCTTCCGGCAGAGAAAGCGAGATGTTCATTGACGAAATCAAATTTCTGGTGCAAATAAAGTCATCTGTGCCGAAAGAAGTGTTTGCGGAGCAGATTCTTGCCTCGTCCATTGTAGACCAGATGTATTTACCGTTGTTCGAGAAAAATGAAATCGGAATCTTGGTTATCTGCGAAAAAGCGACAAGATTCGTTTCGAGCCGGGGCATTTTTTTATTTATGTCGCCGCTCTTCAGCTCCGGAAGTTCGTATAAATGCTGCATATATTTGACCTCTAAATAATAGTACTAAAAAGTAATAAAAAATTTAGGTTTTTACAAAAACACATACTTAGATTCTACTCACATGCGAAAGAAATGTCAATTAAAACTTTTAAAGTGAAAATTTTTTTGATATAATACAAAAAAGGAGGATGAAAAAATGAGTGAAGTTTTAGATAAAATCAAATCAAGAAGAAGCATCAGAAAGTATAAGCCTGATCCGGTTCCGCAGGAACTCTTGGATCAAATCATCGAGGCGGGACTGTATGCCGCAAACGGAAAAGGTTTTCAGAACACGATTATCATTCAGGTAACCAACAAAAAACTTCGGGATGAAATTTCAGAAAAAAACCGCGAAATTTTGGGCGCAAAGGAAGGCACAGATCCGTTTTATGGTGCACCTGCGATGTTGATCGTGCTGGCAAAGAAGGACTGGTACAACGCGAAATATGACGGCGCTCTGGTTATGGGAAATCTCATGCTTGCGGCGCACGAACTGGGCCTTGGAAGCTGCTGGATTAACCGCGCCCGCGAAGAGTTCGAGACCGATTGGGGGCGTAATCTTCTGAATTCTTTGGGAATCAAAGAGGAATATGAAGGCGTCGGACACTGCGCAATCGGTTATATTGATGGCGAGTATCCGAAGGCTCCGAAGATTAAAGAGGGCAGAGTGTATTACATGCTATAGGCAGGCATTCCTTGATATATTCTATCATTCCCCGTGTAATTGTACAATGCGGCACTGAACTTTGCAATTCGCTGAAAACCGAGGAAAGAGCCTCTTGCAGCTTATCTGACAGTTCAGCTTGTGTAAGACCGGAAAGGGTCTCGTTTAAGATACAGGAATCGCAAGCAAGTCCTTTTACCGGCATTCCGGAAACGGCACAGCGGAGGGCTTCTGTCAGGACCTGTTCGAAAATATTTAATACGAGGCTCTCATGTCCTTCACCGAAATGACGGTGCAGCATTTCGCTTGCTGCGCCTGGATCGAAACAAAGGCAGAATCGATTTTCGAGGTCGATCACCTCCAGATATTTTTCGATAAATTCAATTCCCGTAAGGTCGTTTACAGGCAAAAAAGTCGGATAATCTGCGGTGATATGTATTTCATGCGCACCGAATTTCGGATTGTAGAGTTTAAAGAAACCACGAATGCCGCCAATGACGGTCGAGGCATAGAACTCGTTTTTAACGGCAAAAATATTTCTGGAAACTTGTCCATGCAGCATGCGTGCAGCGACAAGTTTCTTTTTTATGATTTTCGTGCCTTCATCGTAAAGCGTTCGGAGCGGCTCGGAAGCGAGACGAAAGGCTGGTTCGTCCGGGCTTGGACAGGCTTTGAGTGCAAGCCCCGCCGTGTAGAAAACAGACAGGACAAATTCCTGCGCCTGCTCAATGCGAATGGAACTGCTCAGGCCGTCCGTGAAATCCATTGCCAAGTCAGCAACGATGTCCATCTCTTCTTTTTGAATGCGCGCGGCGGATTCCGGAAGGACAAGACCGGATTTCTGCGCTTCCCTCAGAAGAGAAACCAGATACTCGCGTCCGCTAAGCTTTGAGGCATCTATAAATTCTTCCTTTACAAGCTGCATATTAAATCTCCTTACTAAACAAATCGGGTGTGGCATATTTGAGTTTGATTCTTTTCGCAAGTGCAGGGAGCGCCTCTGATTCCAAAAGTTCTATGCTCCCGCAGCATTCTCCGTCGAAAGCTTTTTTCATGTATCTGATAAGTGCCTCATCGCCGATACGGTCAAGCGTTTCGTTTTTGAATGTGTAAAAAAGCGTGATAAGTTCGGAAAAGATTTCTTCACAATTATCGCGCGTGATATAAGGAGAGTCTGAAAAGACCTCAATTATAGGGTCAACAGCTCCGGGACCGAATTCGATTCGTCCCGTCTGTTTGAGAGCTTGTGCAGCAGTGCCGCGCAAAGCGAGTGACTGCTGTCCGGTAAGTACAATTTGACTCGTAATATTATTTTTTCCTCCAAAATCGAATTAGCAAGCTGCCTGAAACCGTATTCAAGAAGTTCATCCTCCGGCATACCGAAGGCCTGCGGCAGGTAGCCGGATTTTGCGTCAACAAGCTCAAAAAGCGCAGATGCGGACGACCAGAAAATCTGCACGCTGAGGGCAGGGTTAATATCACTCCTGACAATGCCCTGCACCAGACCTCCAGATATGAAAGACGAAAGTGCATCGTTGATTTCGCTGCCAACCGTAAAAATTTTGCAAACGGCATCTGATTTTTCCGAAGCGGAGACCGGTGCGGATGTGTTTATTTTTTTCGCAGAAATCGGCTGCGACAGATAATAGCGGTGCATTGCATGAAAAACACCGCGAAGGCGTGACGCAAAATCTTCCGTTGCATCAAGGGCTGATTCAATTTCATCCTTCAAACCGCTCAGCCCATTGGCGATAATGTGATGCAGAATATCCTCTTTGCTTGAGAAGTAAGCATAAAGCGTCCTGCGGCTGTAGCCGGAGGCTTTGGATATGTCGTCTATTGTCGATTTGTCATAACCTTTTCGATAAAAAGTTCATTTGATGAGGATAAAATTCTTTCTCTGTGAAGTGATCGTACGGCTTCTTTTTTATTTTCTTGTGATATAAAAACTCCTTCATGAACAAAAGTATACTAACGATATGTAAAATATACTAATAGTATACTAAATGTCGTTTCAATTTTCAAGACTAAATTATATGAAAAATCAGAGTTTTGTGGTATTATAATAAGACAAAACAAGGAAGGGGGGTACGAAAATGAGTAGAAGTACAACATTATTCAGGACGATTGCGATTTGCCTGCTTATGGCTTGCATGACGATTTTTATGTTCGGATGCGGTGAAAAGCAGCCTGCGGACGCCAAGACTTATGATTTGCAGCAGGTGTACCAGGATTTGATGAATGCACAGCCTGCGGACGCAGAGGATTTGAGCGGTGTCATGTTTGAAACGACAGATAAGGACGCGATTAATGGGACTTATCACGGTCTTGCTGACATTGAACTGAAGCAGGAAGTGTGCTATCAGCATGCGGTTACGGGTTTTTGCGAGGTAATGCTTGTGGAAACAGCAAGCCCGGACGACGTGCAGAAAGTGATCGACATTTTTAATGCGCGTATCGATACATCCGCGGACGACTCGTTCTATCCGGAAACCGCGCAGATTTGGGCGCAGAACGCACAGGTGCAGAGCGAAGGAAACTATGTCGCACTTGTTGCACTGCCGGACGGATATACCGTGCCGGATAAAATTTTTGGCTAAGGCAGATTATGATTAAGCAGATACAAGAACTCGAAATAGAAGTAATCAGAAAAAATGTGAAAAATATCAATTTGACGGTACTGCCACCGGACGGGCATGTCAGGGTGTCAGTGCCGTTTGGGCTTTCGGAGGAGCGTCTTGCGGAATTTTTATGCAGCAAAACAGACTGGATTCGCGTGCACAGGCAAAAGGTCATCGAGAGAGCGGTGAAAAAGGAAGCGGGTTCTGCACTGCGAAATCCCGAAATGTCAGAAGAGGAGCGAAAAGAACTCCTAGAACGGTATCGCGAGTTTTTGAGGCCGAAGCTTGAAGAATATTTGGCATTTTGGGGGAGGCAGACAGGACTGCACCCGGAAAAATGGCAGATGCGGGATATGAAAACCCGCTGGGGAAGCTGCAACCCGCGGACGAAAAAGCTTTGGTTCAGTGTCGGACTTGCCGAAAAGCCCGACGAATGCATCGAGTATGTGGTTCTGCACGAGCTTGCACATCTGAAGATTGCCAACCACGGTGCGGACTTTAAAGCATTCCTGACGCATTTTATGCCGGACTGGCGAGTGCGCCAAAAGCAGCTTAACTATCACGAAACTTAAGAATGAAGATAGAAAAGAGGAGGCAAAAAAGACAAGTGGGACCGGTGAACGCTTTAACGTGTTAGTGCAATAAAAAAGCTTGCATTCATACTTTTCCTGCGGTAGAATATATAGAATAATTTAAATAACAATCAGAGGAGGCATAAATAAAATGTATGTAGTATGTTTGGATTTAGAAGGCGTTTTAGTGCCTGAAATTTGGATAGAATTTGCGGAAGCCGCAGGAATTCCGGAGCTGAAAAAAACGACGCGTGACGAGCCGGATTACGATAAACTGATGCGGTATCGCCTTGATATTCTGAAAGAGCACGGACTCGGGCTGAAAGAAATTCAGGAGACAATTGCAAAGCTTGACCCGCTTCCGGGTGCAAAGAAGTTTTTAGATGAGCTTCGTGATATGACGCAGGTTGTGATTGTCAGCGACACTTTCGAACAGTTCGCAAAGCCTTTGATGGAAAAACTCGGAATGCCGACAATTTTCTGTAACACATTGGTGGTAGCCGATGACGGCGAAATCACGGACTATAAGATGCGCATCGAAAACTCCAAGTACAGCACGGTCAAGGGTCTGCAGTCCATCGGATTTGATACGATTGCAAGCGGCGACAGCTACAATGACCTCGGCATGATAAAAGCAAGCAAAGCAGGCTTCCTTTTCAGAACGACCGAGCAGATTAAGAAGGACAACCCGGATGTGAAGGCAGTCGAAACCTATGATGAGCTTATGGAGGCAATTAAGGAAGCTATGATATAGAATTGTATAAACAGGAGGAAAAAATGTTTTACGACGGCAAGATTTGGATAGGACAATCCGGGGAGGAAAAGGTTTTTATTGAGCCAAGGATGGCAAGCAGACACGGGCTGATTGCCGGGGCAACGGGAACCGGCAAAACAATCACGCTTAAGGTTTTGGCGGAGTCTTTCAGTGATGCGGGAGTTCCGGTGTTTCTTGCGGACATAAAGGGTGATTTGTCCGGGATGTGCAGACCGGGTATCGCCGGCGAAGATATGAAAAAACGAATACAGAAATTCGGTCTTGAAGAGTGCGGATTTGATTTTCATGCATATCCGACAACATTTTGGGACATATACGGCGAAATGGGAATTCCGACACATACGACGATTTCCGAAATGGGTCCGATATTGCTGTCTAAGATTATGGATCTCAACGATACACAGTCAGATATACTTACGGTTGTATTTAAGATAGCAGACGACAGAGATCTGCTGCTGATTGATACGAAAGATCTTAAGGCAATGCTGCAATATGTTTCTGAAAACAGTGCAGAGCTTTCAACCGATTACGGAAACATCGCAAAGCAGTCGGTTGCCGCTATTTTGAGAAATGTTGTAGCACTTGAGGCTGTTGGCGGAGAAAACTTTTTTGCAGAACCTGCATTGAATCTTTCGGATTGGTTCTTCAGCGGCGATATGAGCGGAAAGGGAAGCATTAACATACTTGACTGCCGTAAATTGGTACAGGACACGACACTTTATTCAACCTTCCTTCTTTGGATGCTTTCGGAATTATTTGAAACGCTTCCGGAAGTCGGAGATTTGGATAAACCGCGAATGGTATTTTTCTTTGATGAGGCACATCTGCTGTTTAAAGATATATCAAAGGCTCTCAGAAGTAAAATCGAGCAGGTGGTTAAGTTGATTCGCTCAAAGGGCGTCGGAGTCTATTTTATCTCACAGTCCCCTTCGGACATTCCGAATGAGGTTTTGACACAGCTCGGAAACAAGGTTCAGCATGCATTGAGAGCGTATACGCCGGCCGATGAAAAGGTTGTAAAAGCAGCAGCACAGTCTTTCCGCGTTAATCCGGAGTTTGAAACATATGAGGCAATTACTTCGCTGGGCGTAGGCGAAGCGGTAATATCCGTGCTTGATGAAGAGGGAATTCCAAGCATGGCAAAGAAGTGCAAGGTTCTTCCGCCGCAGTCGATGATGGGAGGAATCTCGGATGAAGAGAAAAAACAGGAGATTCTGAAAAATGCAATCTATCTTAGATACAAAGATGAGATTGACCGTGATTCGGCTTATGAATTTATGCAGAGGATGAAGCAGAAAGCAGCTGCTGTTGGAACGACGACTGCACAGATGCAAAAGGGAACATCAAAAACGGAAAAGAAGCCGACGGCAGAAGAAAGGGCGGCAGCAAGACGCAGAAAAAGCGTTGCAACCTCTGCTGCAAATACGATCGGCAGAGAACTCGGCAAGACACTCGGAGGAGCTGTCGGCGGCAGTTTTGGCAAGAAACTCGGAGGCAATGTGGGTGCAAGCCTTGCACGAAATATTCTTGGAACATTCATGAAATAGAATCGGAAAACCTGCAAAAAATCGGACGTAAAGTCCGTTTTTTTTTACCTACTTTTAACGCAAATGCGATTTCAGACTTAACATTGCCCACGTATACTAAAACCGTAAAAAGGAAAATATAGTATACAAAAGCTTCGAAAGGAAAGCTTTGCGAAAAATGGAGGAAATGAAAATGAAAAAGATTTTAGCATTAACACTTTGCGTAGTAATGGCAGCAGCAGTATTCACAGGCTGCGGCAGCAAGAGTTCAAACGGTGAAGCAGACGGAGCACCGATTACGGTTATCTCCAGAGAAGACGGTTCCGGCACAAGAGGCGCATTCACCGAGCTGATGGGAATTATGGTAGACGATGTTGACAACACAACAACTTCTGCAGAAATCTCCCAGAGCACATCCGTTGTTTTGACAACCGTTGCAGGAAACAAGAATTCCATCGGTTATCTATCCCTTGGTTCGCTGAACGACACAGTAAAGGCTGTAAAGGTTGACGGCGTGGACGCTACAGTGGAAAACATCAAGGGCGGAAGCTATGCAGTATCCAGACCGTTCTTAGTTGTTACAAACGACAAGCTTACCGATGTTTCTAAGGATTTCATCAAGTTCATCCTCAGCAAACAGGGTCAGGATATCATCGCTGAAGAAGGCTACATCACAATCGACGACAACGCAGCTGATTACGAAACTCAGAAGGGCATCTCCGGCAAAATCGTTTTAGCAGGTTCCACTTCCGTATCACCGGTTATGCAGAAGCTTGCAGACGCTTACAAGGCAATCTACAGCGATGTAACTCTTGAAATCCAGCAGACCGGTTCCGGCGCAGGCATCACAAGCACAATCGAAGGCGCATGCGACATCGGAATGTCCTCAAGAGATCTGAAGCCGGAAGAAACCGCAGAAGGCATTGAAGGCACAACAATCGCAATGGACGGAATCGCAGTTGTAGTAAATAACGAAAACAGCGTAGAAGATCTTACAAGCGAACAAATCAGACAAATCTTCACAGGTGAAGTAACAGATTGGTCGCAGGTAAAATAATAATATAAGGACGGAGGGCACGATATGAGAAAGTATTCCGAATCAATTATGAAAATCGTATTCCTGCTTTCCGCAGCCGTATCCATTCTGGCAGTCCTGCTTATATGCTGGTTCCTATTCTCCGAGGGTCTTCCAACCATCGGAGAAATTGGCGTATTGAACTTCCTGACGGGGACGGTGTGGAAACCGCTCGAAAACCATTTTGGAATTCTTCCGATGATTGTCGGAAGCTGTTATGTGACGGCGGGCGCCATTATCATCGGCGTTCCGGTGGGACTGCTTTGTGCGATTTATATGGCAAAGTTTTGCCCGAGAGGAGTCTATCGAATCCTCAAGCCTGCCATCGACCTGCTTGCGGGAATCCCGTCGATCATCTACGGATTCTTTGGCTTGATGGTTATTGTTCCGGTTATCCAGCAGCTGACGGGAACCAGCGGCAAGGGTGTACTTACGGCATCCATCATGCTTGGAATCATGATACTGCCGACGATTATCAGCGTTTCGGAAGCGGCAATCCGCGCGGTGCCGGAAAGCTATTATGAAGGAGCACTCGCACTCGGAGCGACTCACGAAAGAAGTGTGTTTTTCACGACAGTTCCGGCCGCTAAATCCGGAATCATGGCAGGAATTATTCTCGGAATCGGCAGAGCTATCGGCGAGACGATGGCGGTTGTAATGGTTGCGGGAAATCAGCCGGTCATTCCGGAGTCGCTGACATCTGGCGTGCGTACCATGACAATTAATATCGTACTGGAAATGGGATACGCAGCAAAGGGTATGCACAGAGATGCACTGATTGCAACGGCAGTGGTGCTGTTCGTGTTCATACTGATTATCAATATTTGCTTCTCTCTGGTGAAAAGGGGGGATAAAAAATGAAAAGATACAAAAATCATCCGCTTTCCCTGGTTCTCTTTTTGCTGGTGAATCTGGCGGCGGTTATTACAGCGGCGGTCGTTCTTTTTCTGATTGGATATATTCTTTGGCACGGCGTACCGAATTTGAGCCTTCCGGGCATCTTCGCATGGGAGTACAACGGCGAAAACCAGTCGATGACACCGGCGATTATCAACACTTTGATTATGACGGCACTTACTTTGCTTTTGGCAGTGCCAATCGGCGTATTTGCGGCAATCTACCTCGTGGAATATGCGAAAAAGGGAAGCAAACTTGTAAAGCTGATCCGCGTGACAGCGGAGACCTTGGCGGGAATTCCGTCCATTGTATATGGGCTGTTCGGCTTCATCGTTTTCGTCATCACTTTGGGCTGGAGCTACACGCTGATTGCGGGCGTTATCACATTGTCAATTATGATTCTTCCGTTGATTATCCGAACAACGGAAGAGGCTCTGATGGCAGTTCCGGATTCTTTCAGAGAAGGCAGCTTCGGACTGGGAGCGGGAAAACTCAGAACGGTTTTCCACATTGTGCTTCCGTCAGCGGTTCCGGGAATTGCGGCAGGCATTATCCTTGCAATCGGCAGAATCGTCGGAGAATCGGCGGCGCTGATTTTCACATCGGGAACCAACCCGGTCGTGGCAAAAGGACTGTTCACTTCAGCAAGTACGCTTTCGGTACATCTGTATGCTCTGCTGACAGAGGGTCTGTACACAGAGCAGGCATATGCGGTTGCGGCAGTGCTTCTCTTCCTCGTAATCGGAATTAACGCATTGTCGAGCGTCGCAGCGAAAAAGCTGACTGCAAAATGATAGAGCTCGGAAAGGAAGGAAAAAAGATATGGACAAAATGACAATACACAATATGAATCTGTTCTACGGCGATTTCCACGCGCTCAAGAATGTGGACTTAGACATTCCCGAAAAGAAAATCACAGCCTTTATCGGACCTTCAGGCTGCGGTAAGTCTACTCTTTTGAAATCGCTGAACCGGATGAACGACCTCGTGGAAGGCTGCAAAATCACGGGAGACATCCGTCTGGACGGAGAAGATATTTACGGAGATATGGACGTGAATCTGCTCAGAAAGCGGGTCGGAATGGTTTTTCAGAAACCGAATCCTTTTCCGATGAGCATTTATGATAACATCGCTTACGGACCACGCACCCACGGCGTTCACAACAAAGTGGCACTGGACGAAATCGTGGAAAAATCGCTGCGTGGTGCGGCAATCTGGGAGGAAGTCAAAGACAGGCTGAGAACAAGCGCTTTGGGGCTTTCGGGAGGCCAGCAGCAGAGGCTTTGTATAGCGAGAGCGCTGGCGGTGGAACCGGAGGTTCTGCTGATGGATGAGCCAACCTCTGCTCTGGACCCGATTTCAACCTCGAAAATTGAGGATTTGGCGGAAGAGCTGAAGGAAAAATATACGATTGTCATGGTAACGCACAATATGCAGCAGGCAAGCCGAATTTCGGATAAAACGGCATTTTTCCTGCTCGGAGAGGTTGTGGAGTTTAACGATACGGAGAAGCTGTTCACTTTGCCGAAGGACAAACGAACAGAAGATTACATCACAGGGAGGTTTGGTTGATATGAGAAACAGATTTGACCGGCAGCTCGAGAAGCTGAATACAGAACTGATTAACATGGGTGCGCTTTGCGAGGACGCAATGACCTGCGCGGTTCATGCAATCTTCGATAAGGACGAGGCTCTCATCGAAAAGGCAGAGGAAAGAGAAAGACAGATTGACCAGATGGAAAGAGACGTCGAAAACCTATGCATGCGGCTTCTGCTCCAGCAGCAGCCGGTGGCAAGGGATCTTCGCATCATTTCATCAGCACTGAAAATGATTTCGGATATGGAGCGCATCGGTGATCAGGCGGCGGATATCGCCGAGATTGTAAAATATATGGCGGACAGGGAGATTCCGAACGCGCAGCATTTGAAAAATATGTCAGAATTTGCGATGGGGATGCTCAGCTCAAGCATTAACGCCTTCGTTGAGCAGAACGCAGATAAGGCTCGAAAAGTCATTTTGGACGACGATGTGGTGGACAGCTATTTTGAGCGGGTAAAGGCAGATTTAATCGAAAGTCTTACGCAGAGTGAGGCAGATAAGGAAGCTGGACAGTTTTTGCTTGACATTCTGATGATTGCGAAATATATTGAAAGAGTGGGAGACCACGCGACGAATATTGCAGAGTGGGTTGTGTACGGATTGACAGGGGCGCACCCGGAGGAGACAAATTAAATGATCTATTTATTGGAAGATGACGGCAATATCAGAAATTTTGTGACATATGCGCTGAATAACTCCGGACTTTTGGCGGAGGGATTTGATGTGCCGAGTGCGTTTTGGAAAGCGGTGGAGAAGGAAAAGCCGAGCATGGCGATTCTGGACATCATGCTGCCGGAAGAAGACGGGCTGAGCGTTATGAGAAAGCTCAGAAACCGACCGGATACAAAGGACATGCCGATTATGATGCTGACGGCCAAGAGCACGGAATACGATAAGGTTCTGGGACTTGACGGCGGCGCGGATGATTATGTGACGAAGCCTTTCGGAACGATGGAGCTGATTGCCAGAGTAAAGGCGCTTCTGCGCCGTGCAGATGTGACGGCGGCGATGGATACGGGGGACTATCATAACGGCGCATTGTATCTGAACCCGGCAAAGCACATCATTCAGGTAAACGGAAAAGATGTGGTTTTGACGTTGAAGGAGTTTCAGCTTTTATGCTATTTAGTAAAGAATAAAGGAAATGTTATGACGCGCGATCAGATTTTGCAGGAAATCTGGGGGTACGAATTCGACGGCGAAAACCGCACAGTCGATGTACATATCCGGACGCTTCGCACGAAGCTCGGCGAGGCGGGAAGCCTGGTGGAAACGGTACGCGGCATCGGTTATAGAATTGGAGGCAGAAGCGTATGACAAGAAAAATATTTATCGGCGTAGTCAGCGTTTCCCTGATTATCATGCTCGTTTGTGCAGGCCTTGTGACGGGCATTTTGTATGATTACATGGGCGAAAAGCTCGACGATCAGCTTGCCGGAGAAGCCGTTCTTGTGGAAGAGGGCTGGCTGACGGGCGGCGAGGACTACCTAACGGGACTCGAGGCAAGAACGGATATTGCAAGCAGAATTACGCTGCTTTCACCTACAGGAGATGTGCTGTATGACAGCGCTGCAGATACACATAAAATGGAAAACCATATGCAGAGGGAAGAAGTCAAAGAAGCTCTGACCGAAGGTGAAGGCTATGCGACGCGCGTATCCTACACGCTGGCGCAGGATATGCGTTATTACGCGAAAAAGACAGCGGACGGAGAGATTATCCGTATGTCCATGAGCCACAATTCCCGTATGCGGCTTTTGCTGGATACAGCGGGAATGATGCTTCTGACGATAGCAATCCTCTTTCTTTTAGGTGCGGCGATTTCTTATCGCGTGGCGAAGGTAATCATTCGTCCGATTAACGAAATCGATCTTGATCATCCGGACATCCGCGAAAGCTATGATGAACTCGGACCGCTTTTGCACCGCATCTCTCAGCAAAACGACAGCATTCGCCGGCAGATGGAAAAGCTTCGCAAAAGACGGGAAGAGTTCAATATTATTACCGAGAACATGAGCGAGGGACTGATTCTCCTTGATAAAGATGCGGAAATTCTCAGCTACAACTCCGGTGCTTTGAAAATGCTTGGTGTGGATGCTTCCACAGCGGAGAAAATCGAGGGTTCGGTTCTGAAGCTGAACCGCAGCGAGCCGTTCCGCAGCGTTGTGCAGGAGGCACTTTTGGGTGAACACGCGCAAGTCTATATTGAGGGCGATGAATTTACCTGTGAGGTAATCGCAAGTCCTGTAAAGGAAGGGCGTGAAACGACCGGCGTTATCCTCATTCTCATGGATGTGACCGAAAGAGAGCGCGGCGAGCGTATGCGCAGAGAGTTCACTTCCAATGTATCGCATGAACTCAAGACACCGCTGACTTCGATTTACGGCGTTTCGGATATGCTGGCCTCCGGTATGGTAAAGCCGGAGGATGTCAAAGGCTTCGCGGGTACAATCAAGGAAGAATCCGCACGGCTGATTTCGCTGATCGACGATATTATGCGTCTTTCACAGCTTGATGAAAGTACGATAGTACAGGAAAAAGGTGTAATCGATCTCTGGGAAATCACGCAGGAAGCCGTTATGCGTCTTTCGCGCAAAGCACAGGAAAACGAGGTCGAGCTGAAGTGTGTCGGCACGAGTGCGGTAATGAAAGGCGTTGATTACATCGCAGGTGAAATCGTATATAATCTTTGCGAAAATGCAATAAAATATAATAAAAAGGGTGGCAGTATGACTGTCACAGTTCGCAGCGAAGCCGACAGATGTGTTTTGACGGTCAAAGACAACGGAATCGGAATTCCGAAGGGAGAGCAGGAACGCATCTTCGAGCGCTTCTACCGTGTAGATAAGAGTCACTCGAAGAAAATCGGCGGCACAGGACTGGGGCTGTCGATTGTAAAACACGGCGTCGGTTATTTGGGCGGCACAATCAATGTGGAAAGTGAAGAGGGCATTGGAACGACCATCACGGTTGTGTTCCCGAAAAACATTTAAAAACCGAAAGGAATCCTATAAAATTATAGGAGGAATGCAATCTATATGAGGAAATTTAGTTGGACTTTAAATGCCGGATATGGCGGGATTCACGCCACATACTGGATGTTTTACGGGGTTTCGAACAGCTTTGCTTCGGCATTTCTGCTGCCGAGGGGATATTCGAATGCCGAAATCGGAGTTATACTTGCCGCGGCGAGCATCATCGCGGTGTTTTTGCAGCCGATCATGGCGGACTTCGTAGACCGATCCCGCAAAATATCGCTCATCGGAATGTCGCAGCTTTGCACGATTCTGCTCATGGTGCTTGAGACGGTTCTGTTTGTAACGGAGCACAAATCTCTGGGACTTTATGTTGTCTTTATCATGATTGTTGCTTGGATGACGGCACTGCAGCCGCTGTTCAATTCCCTATCCTTTAAGCTTGAGGAGAGCGGCGTACATATTAATTTCGGCGTGTGCAGGAGTCTGGGTTCCCTCGGATATTCCCTTCTCTGTGCTTTCCTGGGCACTTTGGTTGAGAAAATGGGCTCGGAAGTACTTCCGGTAACGGGTGAAATGACGCTTGCGGCACTTTTGATTACTCTGATTATCGTAAAGAGAACTTTTGATAAGGCATGTGCACAGCGCGGAATCACAGAAAAAGAAGAAAGAGAAGCCGAACATGAGGCGCTTGAAGAAGTTCGTGACGAAATCAACCTTTGGCGGTTCATTCGGGAAAACAAGCTTTTTCTTGTTTTGAATCTGGGGGTTGTGGGCATATACTTCAGCAATGCCGTATTGAACAGCTTCATGCTGCAGATTGTAAACGATGTCGGCGGCACGAGTGAAGATATGGGAAGAGTGCTTTCCCTTATGGCATTTCTTGAAATACCAGCGTTGTTCTTCTTTGACAACGTGAGAGCACGCTTTTCGTGCGGCAGCATACTGAAAGTTGCCGCTGTATGTTTCGGCGTGAAAGTCGGACTGATATACCTTGCGAAATCAATGTGGCTCATCTATGCGGCGCATGTTTTTCAGACCTTCGGCTTTGGATTGTTTCTTCCGGCGATGGTCGTGTTCATAGATGAAACGATGCGAAAAGGCGAAGCCGTAAAGGGACAGGCACTCTTCACGGTTATGACAACGGTTTCGGCAATGATTGCTTCGGTTCTGGGCGGGGTTCTGATTGACACAAGCGGTGCGAAATTCATGCTTCTTGTTTCGACAATTATAACGGCCGTGGGTGCCGCAGTCGTAATCATGGCAGTAAATAAAACTGAAATAAATAACAAAACCACCTCATAAAATATCGTGAGGTGATTTTTTATGGGCAGATTTTTAAGCAAAAAAAAGCTTGTTGCCGGCGGGGTCGTACTCATGAGCACCGTTGCGCTTGTTTTTACGGTTTTGACATTACAAGGAATCTTGGCACTCGGTTCGGGGCAAGAGCGGACGCAGGATGATGCCGTGGGCGAAGAGGAAAAGGCAATCCGGACGGCGGCAGACGGCAATTGGGGGCTTTCCTTCCAAAACAAAGGCTCTGCACCGACGGCGAATGCCACAAGCGAATATTTAAAAAAATACAATGCATATTACATAGGGAATGAGAAGAGCAAGGAAAAGACGATTTACCTGACATTTGATGCGGGTTACGAGAACGGCTATACCGCAGTGCTTCTGGATGTGTTAAAAGAAGAAAAAGTCCCGGCGGCTTTCTTTGTTGTGGGAAATTTCATCGAGGAAAATCCGGAACTTGTCAAACGCATGACCGCAGAAGGACACATCGTAGGCAACCATACCATGCATCATCCGGACATGTCGGCAATCGCGGACGAGGCAGGATTTCGCAAAGAGATGAGCGAGCTTGAGGACGCATACCGGACGGCGACCGGGGAAAAGATGCTGAAGTTTTACCGCCCTCCGCAAGGAAAATACAGTGAGAAGAATCTTGAAATGGCAAATGCCATGGGCTACACGACGGTGTTTTGGAGTCTTGCCTATGTAGACTGGCTTCAGGACAGCCAGCCTTCGCGTGAGGATGCGCTGAACCTGCTGAACAAACGAATTCATCCGGGTGCAATCGTGCTTCTTCACAGCACTTCAAAGACGAATGCCGAGATTTTGCAGGAGCTTCTGCAGGGCTGGAAGGCGCAGGGGTACACCTTCCATTCCATCTCGGAACTCGGTGTGGGAAAAGTTTAGCGAATCAAATTTCAAAATCTGACGGATGCCTTGACTTTAGTGGGATTCGGGAATAGAATGAAAGAGGTAAATAAATAATACCTTGCACATAAAAGGAGAAAAAAGAGGAAGAAGAAAAGAATATTGCTTATGACACTTGCGTTGTGTCTGATTATCATCATGATTCCGACTGCTTCTTTTGCGGGAATGGATCAAGAAAAAGATGTCGTTGCAATGATAGGAAATGTGGAGTACACAGACCTTCAGGAGGCAATTAACGATGTAAAAAACGGCGGCACGATTAAACTTGTGGACGATGTTTACGGAGGTGGATTTGATACCGAAAAATCCGGAATGAAATTCACGCTGGATCTTAATGACAACAAAATCATAAACGGAAACGAATATTGGATTACACTCGGAATAAGCGACTGCAATGTTACAATCAAGAACGGAAGCATCGTGAATGAGGTTGGAGCCGATCCGGAAACGGATGAATACTTGAATATATGTGAAGCCCTCTATGTGAACGGCAAAGTAACGCTTAAAAATGTCAATCTGAGTACAAACGGGGCCGGAGGAGTTGCAATTGAAGTTGCATCCAAAGGGGTTCTGAATATGACAGGCTGCAAGGTCGAAGCTTTGGGCGGAGATTCAGACGAAAACGGTGCATTTGCAGAAGCTGTTTTTGTGCAGGAAGGCGGATACATCAAAGCATCAAAATGCGAATTTTATGCACTCAATGCACAGAGGGCTGTGGAAACCTGCTCAAAGACAATTCTGAACAACTGTAAGGCAAAGGCACTTTCTTATTCGGTAATGGCCTTTGAAGGGGGAAATCTCCAAATAGCAAAGGGAACATACAAGGCATCCGTTTCCATAGAAAAAGGTGCAAAAGGAACGATTAACGGAGGCTATTTCAAGGATGAGGAAGTTGCTCTCACCGTATTCGGAAACGCTGTGATTAAAGACGGAAAATTCTATGGCGTTGAAAATGCGGTTTATGTAAACGGCGGCAAAGTTACCGTTCACAAGGGCTATTTCAGTGCATCAAACGGTAAAGCATGGGCAAGCAAGAAGAATCCAACCAAGCTTGATAAGGTTTTCAAGATAGCGAAGAATGCAAAAGTTGCACAGAAGAATTGGAAGAGCGGCAAAAAGAGCACAATAAAGGTAACTTCCAAATAAATAAAACCGGTTGATAAGTAGAATCCGGCAAGGAGAAAGCGATGAAAAAGAAAAAATTATTGATTGTTGTCGATTACCAAAACGATTTCACAGTCGGCTCGCTCGGATGCCCGCAGGCTGCGGCAATCGAAGACACTGTGGCTGCGAAAATTGAAGAATACCGCGCCATGGGTGAGAACGCGCAAATCATCTTCACCATGGACACGCATGATAAAGATTATCTGCAAACGCAGGAAGGCAGAAATCTGCCGATTGAACACTGTATCAAAGGCTTCGACGGATGGCAGCTTTACGGCAAAGTCGCAGTACTGAAGTCGGATTCTGATTTGGTCTTTTCAAAACCGACCTTCGGCTCGCTGGAGCTTGCGGACTACCTGCGTGACAAGGGTGACGAATATGAAAGCGTCGAGCTTGCAGGAGTCGTAACGAACATCTGTGTTATTTCCAACATGGTACTCGCAAAAGCTGCCATGCCGGAGGTTCCGATTTATGTCGATGCCGCATGCGTGGCAAGCAACGACGACGCGCTGGGCGAAGCGGCACTCGCCGTCATGGAAACCATGCATGTGAAGGTGAAACGGTAGAGAAAAATCCGCATGCAACATAGCTGTTTCGAGCAGCTTCAAACGAAACAAATTGGCTTTTTTCCGGCCGTAACCGGAAAAAAGCCAATTTGTTTTAAAACATTATAATGGCGCGAACCGGGCAGGCCTGCGCGCAGTAGCCGCAGGTGATGCACTTGGACCGGTCAATTTCCGCCAACCCATTTTTATTGTAGGCGATGGCTGCCGAGTGGCAGACCGCAAGACAAGTGCCGCAGCCCTCGCAGTCTTCCTGATTAACTCGCACACGCTTGGCGGAAACATCCGGGCTATAATCGTCAGGCATGCTGCCATCCAAATAGCTGACAACATCGTCAATGTCGCGGCGGCACCCGAAGCCGAGCATAACTGAATCAATACAGTCAAGCCCAAAGACATAGTCCAGCGCCTCGCAATAGTGTGCCGCCAGATTCCCGCCGCCAAGGGCCTTCATACTGTAGATGCCCTTGCCTGCGCCGCGGGCCGCGGCTATCGCCGCAGCCATGTCGGCGCAGGAGGCCGCGGATCGGCCGCGGCGGATGCCCATGCCGGCATAGTTGATGAGCGGAAAGATGACATCACATGCCGGCACCCAGGTCAGTTCCTCCACCACATCAACATGGTGGGTGGAGACGCCGATGGCCCGCACAAGGCCTTCGGCCTTGGCGGCCATCAGGGCGCGCCATGCGCCTTGGCGCATGGCGAACTGACCGCTGCGCACCTCGTGCAAAAGAAAGATGTCGATATATGCTACGCCGAGTGATTTGCATTCCTCAAGGATTGCAGAGTACGCACCGTCGTAGTCCGAGGCTAAAGTCTTTGATGAAATCACCGGACGCGCACATGCCCTGCACGCTTTCGCCGAGCGGCCTTCGAGCATCTCCAAAGCCCGGCGTATATAAGGGTAGGTCCTGTAGTACTGCGCGGTATCAATGAAATTAATGCCTTTTGAGAGGGCATAGCAAATAAGCTCCGCGCCCTCATCGACGGGAAGTGCAAGCTGGCCGGGGCCCATCGGCAGGACGCCGCAGCCGACGGGACTTACCCATATATCTGTTTTTCCAAGTTGAATTCTATCTGAAATATTCTTCTTCATATTCACACCGAAAACCTTTCTTTTTTTATTATAATAAGGTATAATGTTGTTTGTCAACAAATTGACAACGGTTGGCACGGGATTTGCGGCCGAATGTGGCAGGTCGAATGTGGCAGGCCGAGTGCGGCAGGCCGGACATGGCACGACCGGACGCAGGGCGAAATTGCCGGCCGAATTATTTCAAAATGTGTTTTCAAGAAGGGGGACAACAATTTTGAGCAACGAACATATGGAACATTTGCAGAATCAGATGGGCTTTGAGGCCTTTCGCCACGCATACAGGGCGGCAATCAAGGAAGTGCGCACGAAGATTGAAATCTTGAGTGAAGACTTTGCAGTGCGGCATGACTACAATCCGATTCACCACATGGAGCGCAGACTTAAGGTGCCGGAGAGCATTGAGGAAAAGCTGGAGCGACTCAAGAAAGAAGTCTCCATCGAATCTGCAAGGGAGAATATTTTTGACATTGCGGGAATCAGAGTTGTCTGCAATTTTATCGATGATGTATATGCGATTGCGGATATGCTTACGTCGCAGAGCGATGTGACGCTGATTGCGGAGAAGGACTACATAAAAAATCCGAAGCCGAACGGATACCGCAGCCTGCACCTTGTGATTTCGGTGCCGGTATTCCTTTTGGACGGCGAGGAAGAGGTTCCGGTGGAAATTCAGCTCCGTACGGTTGCGATGGATTTCTGGGCGAGCCTGGAACATAATCTGCGCTATAAAAAAGACAAAAATATTCCTTCAAAGATTGACATCGAATTGAAGGCATGTGCGGAAGTCAGCGCGACGCTCGACCGCAGGATGCAGAAAATCTTTGATGAGCTGAACAGGCTGGAATAAAAACACTTGCAATCCGCATATATATATGTTATCATATATGTGCACGATTCAATAAGGTAAGACTAGAAGAGTGGGTGAAAGCCCACTCTTTCAATTTTGTTTGGAGGCTAATGAATGGCTAAGAAGAAGATTACAGAAATAATAGAGGAAATCAGTGCAGAATTTTTTGCACAGAACGGCTTGGAACTTTACAATTCCGAGTTTGTGAAAGAAGGACGCGACTGGTTTTTGAGGGTATACATCGACAAGACGCAGGAAGCGCAGTATGTTTCGACTGACGACTGTGAGAAGGTCAGCCGGTTCCTCAGCGCGGAGCTTGACAGAATCGACCCGATTGAGCAGAACTACTATCTGGAAGTTTCCTCACCGGGAATGGACAGGGCACTGCTCAAAGATAAGGACTTTGTGCGTTTTGCGGGAGAAATCGTAGACATCAGCCTGTATAAGGCAGTCGACGGGCAAAAGGCATATCAGGGCAGGCTTGTCGGCATAGAGGACGGAAAAATCATCATCACGGATGAACAAGATAACAGAATTGAATTCCCAAGAGAGCAGGTTGCAAAGACGAAACTTGCCGTAATATTCTAAGGAGGTAATATAGAAAATGAATAAGGAATTTATACGGGCTATCGAGGATTTGGAGAAGGAAAAGCACATATCCAAAGAGATTTTGCTTGAAGCCATCGAATCCGCACTCGTGTCCGCATACAAGAAAAACTACGGAACATCACAGAATGTGCGCGTTGACATCAACGAAGAAACCGGCGACATTAACGTTTACATGAGAATGGATGTTGTGGCAGATGAAGATTTTGAAGATGATCTGACTCAGATTACTCTGGAAGAGGCGATGGAAATCGACCCGCGCTACGAAGTAGGCGATGTTGTGGAATACCAGGTTACCCCTAGAGATTTCGGCAGAATTGCGGCACAGACTGCAAAGCAGGTTGTCGTTCAGAGAATCAGAGAAGCAGAGCGCGGAATGATTTTTGACAACTTCATCACGCGTCAAGGCGAAATCGTGACGGGAACCGTACAGAGAGTAAGCAACGAAACCCTGTTCATAAACGTCGGAAACACAGAAGGTATTCTTTCTCCGAACGAACAGGTGCCGGGCGAGCATTACAATATCAATGACAGACTCAAAGTTTACATCATGGATGTAAGAAAAAGCAACAAAGGTCCGCAGGTTTTCCTTTCCAGATCACATCCGGGTCTTGTAAAAAGACTCTTCGAGCTGGAAGTTCCGGAAATTGAGGACGGAACAGTGGAAATTAAGGAAATCGCAAGAGAAGCAGGTTCCAGAACCAAGATGGCGGTTTACACGCAATTCGAAAACGTGGATCCGGTCGGAGCATGCGTAGGCACGAGAGGAAACCGCGTACAGGCGATTGTGGATGAACTCCACGGAGAAAAAATCGACATCATTACATGGAGCGAAGATCCGGAAGTGCTGATTGCAAATGTGCTCAGCCCTTCAAAGGTTGAAAAAGTAATCATTCCGGACCCGGAAGAAAAATCGGCGATTGTCGTAGTTCCGGATTACCAGCTTTCACTGGCAATCGGTAAGGAAGGTCAGAACGTAAGACTGGCGGCAAGAGTGAGCGGATGGAAGATTGACATCAAGAGCCACAGCCAGTATGAGGCTTCCGAACCGGAAGAAGCAGGCTTTGTCGAGGTCGACGAAGAACCGGAATTTATTGAAGTCAGCGAAGAACCGGAACTCACTGAAATGGAGGATTAATTTGAAAGAAAGAAAGGTTCCCATGAGAACATGCGTGGGATGCACGGAATCAAAAGACAAAAATGATTTGATCAGAATCGCGATATACGAAGGAGAGATAACGGTCGATCCGACGGGGAGAGCCAAGGGACGCGGAATTTATATCTGCAGGGACAATCCCGAGTGTTTTGACAAAGCCGTAAAGAGAAAGGCATTTGAGCGTGCGCTCAAAAGACCGGTAACAGACGATGAGAAAGAAAGGCTGAAAGGCGAGCTTGAGGCGGCAAAGTGAGAAGCAAGGTTGAAAGCTACTTGGGCTTTGCGGCCAGAGCCAGGAGCCTTTCCACCGGATACAACACCTGTATATTCATGATGGAAAAGCGAAAACTGAAACTTTTGATTCTGACCGAAGACCTTTCGGAAAATTCAAAGGAAAAAATGGTTCGAGCGGCTAAGCAATACGAAGTACCGTGCCGCATATACGGCAAAATGGATGATTTGTCCCACATCACAGGGACGGAAGGCAAGGGAATATTCGGCCTTGCCGATAAGGATTTAGCAGACGCAATCGTAAGTGAGATTGATAGACAATCGTTAGAAGAGGAGGTGTTCTAATGGCAAAAGAAAATAATGCACAGGAAACCACGATTATCAAGGCAACCCCGAAAAAGGCTGACGGCCAAAAAGACGAACAACCGAGAGGAACCGTAAAAGCGGCAAGCATGGCACAGGTAAGAACGCTTGGCGCAAACAAACACCCACAGACAAGACAGGCACAGCCGGACAGACCGCAGGCACGTCCGCCGATCGGAAAACCGGTTGCAAATAAAGAACTTGAGAACAGAAGCCGTCCGCCGATCGGAAAGCCGATGGCAAAACCGATGGGCAAGCCGATGGCAAAAGCGGATGTACCGCAGACAGAAGTGCCGAAGACAGAAACTCCGGCGGCAGAAGCACCGAAGACAGAAACTCCGGCAGCTGAAGTTCCGAAGGCAGAAGCTCCGCAAGCCGCACCGAAAACAGAGGCGGTTAAGGCAGAGGCTCCGAAGGCAGACGCACAGAAGCCGGCACGCGAAAAACGCGCACCGAGAGCCGAATCCGGAAGGGACAATGGCGGAAGAAACGGTGACAGAAAATCGGATGGAAGAAACTTCAGAGACAGAAATGACCGCGATGGCAGAACATCCGAAGGCGGCAGAGGTCCTCGCGACAGAAACGACAGAAATGACAGAAACGATCGTGGCGGCCAAGGCGGCGCAGGCAGAAACGACAGAAATGACCGCGGAGGCAGAGGAAACGACCGTCCGGCACTTTCCAAGATGGAAACGAAACCGAATCAGAAGAATACGGAAAAACGCGAACATCCGGAAAAAGAAAGAAATAAATTTGCAAAGCTCGAAAACGGCGGCAGCCAAGGCAAGAAGAACAAAGAAAGAATGCAGCAGCGTTCTCTTGAAAAACAGGCAAAACCAAAGAAACACAACAAACCAAAGCCTGTAGTTGAGGAGGAGGAAGACATTTTGGAAGAACTTCCGACAGGAACAGTAGCCGTAACGGCACCAATCACAGTAGCAGGATTCTGCGAACAGGTCGGCGTATCCACATCCATGGTAATCATGGCGCTTATGAAAATGGGCATCATGGCAAACATCAACCAGAATATCGACGAAGACACCATTATGATTTTGGCGGATGACCTCGGAATCAACGTCGTTGTAAGCAAAGTGGAAGAAGAAGAGGAAGAAGAAGGCCTGGAACTTTTCGAAGATAAGGAAGAAGACCTGAAGCCTCGTGCACCGATCATCACGGTTATGGGTCACGTTGACCACGGTAAAACGTCGCTCCTTGACGCAATCAGAAAGACAAATGTAACCGCATCCGAATCCGGCGGAATCACGCAGCACATCGGTGCGTCCGAAGTTAATATCAACGGACAGAAAATCGTGTTCCTCGATACACCGGGTCACGAAGCCTTCACGGCAATGCGTGCCCGCGGAGCACATATTACAGATATCGCGGTACTCGTTGTTGCAGCAGACGACGGTGTTATGCCGCAGACCATCGAGTCCATCAGCCATGCAAAGGCAGCAGGCGTTCCGGTTATCGTAGCAATCAATAAGATCGATAAGCCGGGTGCAAATCCGGACAGAGTAAAACAGGAACTTACCGAGCACGGCATCCTTGTTGAGGACTGGGGCGGAGACGTTATTTCCGTGCCGGTATCCGCAAAGACCGGCGAAGGCATCGTAAACCTTCTCGAAATGATTCTGCTTCAGGCAGAAGTGCTTGAACTCAGAGCAAATCCGAACAGACTTGCGATGGGTTCGGTTATCGAAGCAAGACTGGATAAGAACAAAGGTCCGGTTGCGACCCTTCTTGTAACAAACGGAACGCTCAAGACAGGAATGAGCGTGGTAGCGGGAACCTGCGCCGGAAGAATCAGACTTATGACGGACTTCAAGGGCAAAGAAATTAAGAAAGCAGGCCCTGCGACAGCGGTTGAAATCCTCGGTCTTTCCGATGTACCGGAAGCCGGCGATGAATTCAATGCGGTTAAGCAGGATAAGATCGCGAAAGAAATCGCAGACAACCGTAAGCAGAAACTCAGAGAAGAAATTCTCGCAAGAAACGCAAGCACGACGCTGGAACAGCTCTTCAGCCAGATTCAGGAAGGCGAGGTCAAGGACCTCAACCTCATCATCAAGGGCGATGTACAGGGCTCTATCGGTGCAATCGTTGCGTCTCTTGAGAAACTCAATAACGAAAATGTAAGAGTCAGAATCATTCATACCGGCGTTGGTACGGTTACGGAGTCCGATGTAATGCTTGCCGGAACGACAGGCTCCATCATCATCGGTTTCAACGTAAGACCGACGACTGCGGTTCAGACTTTTGCGGACAGAGAAAACATCCAGATCAGACTTTACAGAGTCATCTACGACATCTTAAACGATGTGGAAGACGCGATGAAGGGTATGCTTGATCCTGAATTTAAGGAAGAAGTTCTGGGTAAAGTAGAAGTAAGAGAAACATTCAAAGTTCCGAATGTCGGCATCATCGCAGGTGCCTACGTTCAGGAAGGCAAGGTTATCCGAAATGCGGAAGTTCGTCTTGTGCGTGACGGCATCGTCATCCACGAAGGAACGATTTCCTCACTCAAGAGATACAAGGACGACGCAAAGGAAGTCAACCAGGGCTATGAATGCGGTATCGGAATTGAAAACTACAACGACATCAAGGAAGGCGACATCATCGAATGCTTCCACATGGTTGAGGTAGAAAGGAAATAAAAATGGGCAAAGGCTACAGACAGGGCAGGCTCGGAGAGGAAATCCGCAGAATCATCAGTGAGCTTTTGATCAGCGGAATTAAAGACCCGAGAGTTGCAGAGCATATGATCAGCATTTCCGGCGTTTCGGTGACGAGCGACGGAAGCTACGCGACCTGTTATGTGTCAGTGCTGAATTTCAGCAAGGACGAGGAAGAAAAAAAGACCGAAGAAAACGACATTCTGGCGGGTCTTAACAGCGCAAAGGGTGTGATGAAGAAAGAAATTTCGCGTCAGGTGAAGGTTCGTCACATCCCGGAGCTGATTTTCAAAATCGACCACTCCATGGATTACGGCAGACACATAGAGGAGATTTTAGACACCATCGATTTTGACAGTTATCAAAAAGATGAGGAAGAAGCAGAAGATGCAGATGGAAAAGGCGAATTTTAAGATTCGCCTTTTGGCATAATGCAGAAACAAAGACGAAAATAGAGGAAACAGAAGATGAACAACACTTACAGGGAAATTGCGCAGGTTCTCGAAGGAGCGCAGACGATTCTGCTCTATCCGCATGTCAGCGCAGACGGGGATGCACTCGGTTCGTGTGCGGCGCTTTGCAGAGCTCTTCGCATGAAAGGAAAGGAGGCTTTCATTCTCGTAGAGGAAGAACTGCCGCTGAATCTTGCTTTTTTGGATAAGGGATATTGTACGGAAGATCCGAATGTCATTGAAAATGTTGACATTTCATTCTGCGTGGACTGCGGGGATGCAACGCGCTTTCCGGGACGCACGGAGAAATTTGCGAAAGGGAAGACAAGCGTGTGCATCGATCACCATCACACTACAACGGAATTTTGCGACTACAATTATGTGGACCCGGATGCGGCGGCCACAGGCGAGCTTGTGTTTGACTTGCTCAAAGAAATGGGGATTTCGCAGGATATTGAAATCGGCGAAGCGATTTTTGCGGCAATCACCACAGATACCGGAAACTTCCAGTATTCAAACACCACCAGAAGATGTTTTGAAATCATGACGGAGCTTTTTGACTGGGGCGTAGATACGAACAAAGTCAGCGTTCAGCTTTATGAGAACATCAGACTGGAGCGGAAAATTATTGAGACGATGGCATTTTCGACCCTTAACCTTTTGGCAGACGGAAAAGCCGCAGTCGCATATGTAACACAGGAAATGCTGGAAAAGAGCGGCGCCCTTTCGGAGGAAACCGAAAACGTGATTCGTGAGCTGCGGAGTATCGCAGGCGTGGAATATGCTGCCTTTTTGAAAGAAAAAGGCCCGGAGACGGTGCGCCTCAGCCTCAGAGCAAAGACCCAAGGCGATGTCTCGGTAATTGCCGAAAAATTCGGCGGCGGCGGACATATAAAAGCCGCGGGGGCAACACTTAACATGACGATAGAAGAAGCTGTAAACGCTGTGTGTGCAGAACTCGAAAAAGCAGCAGGTGCGGAGAGTGAGAGAATGCAGCAGGGCGAATCGGAGACGAAATGAAAGACGGAATTTTAAATATAAACAAGCCGCAGGGAGTAACATCGCATGATGTGGTAAGAGACATCCGAAGACTGCTTGGCATAAAGAAAATCGGACATACCGGAACGCTTGACCCGATGGCAACCGGAGTTCTGCCGGTTTGTATCGGCAAAGCGACCCGAATCACCGAGTACACGGACCTGGACTTTAAAAAGTATCGCTGCACGCTCAGGCTCGGACTGGTGACGGACACGCAGGACATCTGGGGAGAAATTCTCGAAGAAAACCCGACAGCCGGAATTACGCCGGATGATGTGCGGGAGGCTTTTTCGGGCTTTTACGGAAAAATCAGCCAGAAGCCGCCGATGTACAGTGCGGTCAGAGTAGACGGAAGACGGCTTTACGACTATGCCAGAGCGGGAGAAACCGTGGAGGTGAAGGAGCGCGAGGTCTATATCCGCGGACTGGAAATAGAGCAGATGGATTTTGCGCATGACAGCGATGTGAAGAAGGTGACTTTCACCGTGGAATGCTCCAAAGGCACCTATATCCGGACGATTTGCGAGGATGCAGGCCGGCATCTCGGATGCGGCGCGGTGATGGAGAGCCTGTGCCGGATTGCAAGCGGAGCATTCAAAATCGAGGATGCCATTGATCTTTACGAGCTCGTGGATACATATTCGAGCAGACGCTTTGAGGGCGAAAAGTATTTCGTGGAGCCCGCCGGAGAGGAGGCACTTTGCGAGATTGAGAAGCTGGTGCTGCCGACGGATTATCCGCTGACGCATTTTGGAAGCGCGGTCATGGATGAGGCGATGGGAAAGAAGTTCATTGACGGATGGCACATTTCCTTCAGAGACTGCGAAGTGACGGAAAGATCGGAATTTGAGCAGAAAGAACCGGAATTTGAAATCCGTCCGGAATACAGAGGGGCATATAAGATGTACCGCCGCACTGCGGAAGGCGACGATTTTTTAGGTGTGGCTTTTTACAGCCCGAAATACAAAAAACTCGTGGCAGACAAGGTTTTCTGCCGAAACGACGAAGAGGTTTAAAACAGAGGTTACAGCAATGAAAAAGTTTGAGACAATAGAAGAAATCGCGCAGATTGAGCCGTCTTGCGTGGCTCTGGGAAATTTTGACGGAGTACATGTCGGCCACAGGCAGCTGATTGAGTCCGCTGTGAAAAAGGCAAAGGAAAAGGGACTTGCGAGTGCGGTTTTCACTTTTTCGAACCATCCCAAAAGCTTGATACCGGGAGCCAAACCGGTGAAAAACATTGTTTATCGGGAAGAAAAGGAAGCACTCATTGAGGCGCTTGGCGTGGACTATTGTTTCAACTTCGCATTTACGAAGGAAATCATGACCATGCCGCCGGAGGCTTTCGTGAAAACGTTTTTGCATGATATGATGAATGCAAAAGAGGTTTTCTGCGGGTTCAACTATCACTTTGGCTATAAGGGAGAGGGCGACACGAAAATGCTCCGGATTTTGGGCGCAAAATACGGTTTTCACGTGAATGAGGTGAAGGCTGTTTCCATCGACGGGGATGTTGTAAGTTCCACGCTGATACGCAATATGATAATGGCAGGCGAAATGGAAGAATGCTCGAAGTATCTCGGCAGGAATTATGACATCGGCGGAGAAGTTGTCGTGGGAAACCGGCTTGGAAGAACGATCGGATTTCCGACCTCGAACATTATGATTGACGAAAGCATGGTGACACCTCCAAACGGTGTATACATCACTTACTGCATCTATAACGGCACGAAATATCCGAGCATCACAAACGTCGGAATCAAACCGACCATAGGCTCCTTTAAGAAAAACATGGAAACGCACATTTTCAATTTTAACAAGGAACTTTACGGGAAGCAGATTAAAGTGGAATTCATAAAAAAGACCCGCGATGAGGTCAAGTTCCGAAACATCGAGGAACTTTCCACACAGATTGCAAAAGACTGCAATGAGGCAAAGACCTATCACGGGCTGTAAATTTCAAAATGAATACAGATGCTATTCTGCGTCGTTTTCCAGTTTCGGGCCCGGATCCGGACTCCATTCGGAAAGCACGATGCTGACAACGACGAGAAGACCGCCAAGCCAGCCGACGATGCCAAGCGTTTCGTGAAGAATCATAACGGATGCCGCAGCGCCGACAACCGGTTCTACGGTTAATATGAGTGCCACACGGTTTGCGGCAACATGCTTTTGGGCGGTTGTCTGAAGAATGAAGCAAAGTGCCGAGCATACAAGCCCAAGTACGATAAGTGTACCCAGCTCAAGACCTGTAAGTGTTTCAGGCACAGCCTCACCGGCAACGAAGATTCCGGCGAATCCGAGCACGGATATGGTTGCAAGCTCGATTATGGTAAGCGCATAGACATCGTGTGATTTTGCGAGTTTTTCGATTGTTACGATCTGTCCCGCACTGAAGAAAGCAGCTCCGAGGCAGATGGCATCGCCGATGTTAAATCCCAGGGAGGCACTGCCGCCCATCGAAATCAGGTAAACACCGACAACACAGATTACAACGCAGAGCGCCGACTTGCGGGTCAGCCTGATGCGGTAAATTACAAAGTTAAGAAGCGGTACGCAGATTGCGCCGAGCGTGGAGAAGAAAGCGGTTCTCGAAGCCGTCGTATATTTGATGCCAAGCGTGGCACATACGTAACACGCAAACATCAGAATACCGATTAAAATGCCCGCTTTGAGCAGTTCTTTGTCGACATTCTTAAGATGCTTGAAAAAAACGGCTGCAAGTGCCAATGCAGCAATGCCAAAGCGTATTGCCTGTACATAGAAGGTAGGAAGTCCATCGACATAGCGAAGGCCGAGAAAACCGAAGCCCCAGCAGATGGCTACCACAAGCAGACCGATGACCGAGAAGATTTCTTCTTTGCTTTTTTTCTTGTGATTGAGATGCATTTTATCATTCCTTTCGCGGCGCCGCAAATATATGAATACGACACTGATACTAATTTAACATAAATATTGGAAAAAATCAAATGGAAGGGGTTACATAAATGAAATTATTTGACAACAGGGTACAGGAAACCAAATATAAAGTTCTCAGAGAGGTTGCGGTTCAGGCATGGGAGGGGCATGAAATCTTCGCCGAGTTCAACCGGATCGCGGGAAATGTCATTCCGAAGGACCAGCCTCCTCAGACTTGCTGCATATATAAAGACCGAGCAGTCGTAGCGGAAAGAATCAGACAGGCAGCAGGCGGAAGCCCGAACGAACCGGGCATTGTGCATGTCATCGATATTGCCTGTGACGAATGTCCGGAGGCCGGCTATGTTGTCACGGATCTCTGCCGCGGCTGCCTTGCGCACCACTGCGTAGAAGAGTGCAAGCGCAATGCAATCGTAATAGACGAACATCAACATGCCAAAATTGACAAGACCAAGTGCGTGGAATGCGGAAGATGTGCCAAAGCATGTAAGTACAGTGCAATCCACAATTTTCAGCGCCCGTGCGAAAACGCCTGCAAAGTCGGTGCAATCTCAATGGCGCCCGGTGGCGAAGCTTGCATCGATTACGATGCCTGCATTGACTGCGGTGCCTGTGTTTACCACTGCCCGTTCGGCGCACCTGTCGACAAGTCAAGTATTGTAGCTGTTATCAAAGAGCTGAAGGCCGCAGCGGAAGCCGAGGCTGCGGGTGGGGAAAACAAACTCATCGCAATCGTTGCACCGGCAATCGCAAGCCAGTTCCAATATGTACCGCTCGGCAAGGTAATTACGGGAATAAAGAAGCTCGGCTTTGCAAAGGTACTGGAAGTTGCGGTGGGAGCCGATATGGTTGCGTACAAAGAAGGGCTGGAACTCGTAGAAAAGGGATTCCTGACATCTTCCTGCTGCCCGGCCTTTGTAAAATACATAGAAACAAAGCATCCTGCAATGGTTCCGCACATCTCGCACAATCTGTCACCGATGGCGGAACTTGGGCGTTCGATTAAGGAACATGAGCCGGATGTCAAAATCGTCTTCATCGGCCCTTGCATCGCAAAGAAAGCCGAAATCAAAAAAGAAACGGTATCTCCGTATGTCGATTATGTCATCACTTTCGAGGAACTGCAGGCGTTGTTTGACAGCCGTGATATTCTCCTTCAGGATCAGGAAATCACGGAATGGAATCAGGCTTCGTACTACGGAAGAATGTTTGCAACCTCCGGCGGAGTTGCCGCAGCGGTTGCGGAGATTCTGAAAGAAATGAAAGTCGATGATTTTGAGCTCAACGCAATCTCCTGCGACGGAATCGACAAATGCAAGACCGCACTCCTCAAGGCCAGCAAGGGCGTTCTGCCGAATAACTTCATTGAGGGAATGGTCTGCATGAGAGGCTGCGTAGGCGGAATGGGCAACCCGACCTGGCGCGAGGACATTTCGGAAGAAATTGAAGAACACGCAGAAGAAGCGGAAATCACAGAAATTCTGACGCATCTGGAACTGTAAAAGCAGTGCATCTCCTGCGACACAGCGACCGGAGTCCCGGCAGATTGGTTCGGAACCCGGCGTGCAGGGCAAAATTACATTAAAACAGGCTTTTGGGCCCCAAAAATGTAAGACCGGTTCAACCGGCACAGCACATTTAGTAGGTACGGATTTCGAACCACCAGATGTTGAAATGAAAATGTCGCATGAGGCGGTCAAAAGTCCGAAAAACATAGCCTGGAATGTGCAAAATGGCCCAAAAGGCAAAAAAAAATTACATTAACCCCCGTTTTCGGCGGGTTTAATGTAATTTTGAGGTGAATCCAAGAATTACCATTATTCGAAAGGCGAAATGTGTAATAAGTTCCGGCTTAAAATGCTTTTGTACCGCTGAAAGATGCATTTTTTCGGAGCACCTCATAGGAGTCAATGAATCCGTGATATTCTTCGTACATTTCCAAGATTAAAATCTCATAATCTGAAGAAGAGTCGATTATGTAATCCCCATCAATATTTGGGGTTGCTTGCAGCACATCGTATATTCTGCCAATCGTCAGTTGTAATTGTTCCGCATAATCATATAACTGCCGGTAGTCTTGCATTGATGCCTTAGTCTCATATAAAACAGCATCAGCTCCACCGATAAAAAAGAGGGCATTTGCATATTCTTGTGAACTTAAATGAAACAAAGCATTACGTCTTTCATCCGTCAGTTCGTCGTAGAGAAGACCAATATTGTCGCAAGCAGAGTGGTATTCGTTTGATATAGCTGATAAATCATTTTGTGTTTTGATGTAATGAAAGCCAAATAGTGACAAAAATACGATTAAGAGCAAAATCAAAGCAAACAAAATGGTTTTATACTTTGATTTTTTTATTTCGTTTGCTGTATATAATGTGTTCGAACCGGTTATAAGATGATCCGCAATTTCCTTCGGGATATCTTTGCCATGAAGGATTTCACCATTGAGTAATTCTGTTACACTTATATCTAGCAAGTTTGACAAAGGTTCCAATAAGGAAATATCAGGAAGGGAAAGCCCCCGTTCCCATTTGCTCACCGCCTTATCGGTTATATGCAGATTTTCAGCCAAATATGCCTGCGTTAGCCCTTTTTCTTTTCTGCACAAGGCGATATAATTTCCAATTTTATCAATATCCATACCACACCTCCATTAGTATGAAAATTAACTTGTAATTGGATTATAGCTTTTTTTCATGCAATTTTCTATATTTTCCGGCAAAATCTCAAGTAAACTGTTGGTCGATAGAAAACTATTTCACCAAACAATCCCCGCTCATCTCCGGCGGAATCGGAAGTTCCATGAGCTTCAGCATCGTCGGAGCGATGTCTGCGAGCTTGGCAGTTTCTTCTGTGCCTTCACGGAATTCGCAAGGGTTGGCACTGATGTGAACGAGCGGAACAGGGTTTGTCGAGTGGGCGGTAACCACGTTTCCGCCGGCATCCAGCATGCAATCCGCATTGCCGTGATCTGCCGTCAAAAGAATCTGGCCGCCCACAGCAAGCACTGCGTCGGTAACCTTTTGCACGCAGAGATCGAGCGCTTCAATCGCTTTTACCGCAGCCTCGAAGACACCTGTGTGACCGACCATATCGGCATTCGCGAAGTTTAAAATAATTGCATCATAAACGCCTGTGCCGATTTCCTCGATGACTTTATCGGTAACTTCAAAGGCACTCATTTCCGGTTTGAGGTCATAGGTCGCAACCTTCGGCGACGGAATCAGGATGCGGTCCTCCAAAGGGTTTGCAGCCTCAACACCGCCGTTGAAGAAGAATGTAACATGAGCATATTTTTCGGTTTCCGCAATGCGGAGCTGGTGGAGTCCGTTTGCGGAGAGATATTCGCCGAGCGTATTTTTGATGGTCTGCGGTGGGAATGCAATCTCGACATTCGCCATGGAAGCATCGTACTGCGTCATGCAGACATAGACAAGGTCTTGCGGTGCTTTTTTTCGTGCAAAACCATCAAAGCCGGGATCGACGAAGGCGCGCGTGATTTCTCTTGCTCTGTCCGGGCGGAAATTGCAGAAAATTACAGAATCTCCGTCCGAAACAGGTGTGGCTTTCTCGCACACGGTCGGCAGGATAAATTCGTCGGTTTCCCCTTCGGCATAAGCGTTCTTAACCGCTTCGGATGCGGAATCAGCATGACGGCCGTCAAGAAGCGTGAGCGCGTCGTAGGCTTTTTCAACTCTTTCCCAGCGCTTGTCACGATCCATCGCATAGTATCTGCCCGAGACCACTCCGATTTTGAGTGAGGAAAGGGACTCGGACATCTTTTCCATCTCTTCTATGTAATGAATTCCCGATGTCGGAGGCACATCTCTGCCGTCCATGAAACAATGCAGCATGATGTTTGAAACACCGCGGCTGTCTGCCAGGCGAATCGCCGCTTTGATGTGCTCGATATGGCTGTGCACGCCGCCGTCCGACAAAAGTCCGAAGATGTGCAGCGTGGAATTTTCACCGAGCACATGGTCGATTGCTTTGTTCAGAGCAGCATTTCCGTTAAAAATGCCGTCTTCGATGGCTTTGGTAATGCGTGTCAGCTCCTGATAGACGATGCGCCCCGCACCGATGTTCAGGTGTCCGACCTCGGAGTTTCCCATCTGCCCTTCGGGAAGCCCGACCGCAAGTCCGCTCGCCCGGAGGCTGATATGCGGATAAGTTTCAAATATCTTGTCGAGGTTCGGCGTGTGTGCAGCCTTGATTGCATTTCCGTATTTCGACGGGTTCAGGCCGAAGCCGTCGAGTATCATGAGCATGGTCGGCTTTGGCCGTACCGATGTATTTTGTGTCATTTTGTTACCTGCTTTCCGATTTCTGTAATGTCGCTATATTGATACCTTTATTTTAGCAAATTTACACACGAAAAAACAGTATCGAGGCGCAAAAAAATATGCTAAAATGGAAACAGAATACAGAAAGGAAGACGGGCGGATGAATTGGACGGCGGAGCAGGCGAGAGCCATAGAACTCAGAGAGAAGAATATTTTGGTTGCAGCGGCGGCGGGTTCCGGAAAAACAGCGGTGCTCGTGGAGAGAATCAAAAAGCTGATTCTTGAGGGCGAATGCAGCATAGACCGAATGCTGATCGTAACATTTACCAATGCGGCGGCGGCCGAGATGAAAGAAAAAATCGAGAGAGCCATAGAAAAAGAGGCGGAGGAAAACCCCGGACAGGTGCGGCTCCTAAAGCAGCAGTTCGAACGCCTGCCCCTTGCAAACATCAGCACTTTTCACGCTTTTGCGCTTGAGGTAATCCGCAGGTTTTTCTATCTCATAAATGTCGATCCGAATTTCAAAATCTGCGACAATGTGCAGCAGGAACTCCTAAAGGAACAGGCCCTCGACGAACTTTTGAAAGAATATTTCGATGCAGAGCGTCCGGAGTTTTTTGCGTTTTTGAATAAATACAGCGGGGATCGCAACGAACTCAAATTCAGGCAGACCGTCCGAAAAACATTTGAAGTGATTCAGAGCCTGCCGGAACCGTTCCCTTGGCTTTCTGCGGCGGCAGGGGAGCTTGACAGTGATTTTGAGACTTTTGCTTCGGGCAAAATACCGCAATTTATAATGGAGGACTCGTACCTGCGCTTTGAGGAGGCTTTGGGGAGCATTCTGCGTTTTGCTGACGAGGCAGAACGCTTTGCACACGAGGGGGTCATGGAAATTGCCGCGACCTATGTCAACATCGCTTCGCAGTTGCTCGAGACCGCAGGCGGCGGAGATTTTGAGGCTCTGCGCGCGCTTCTTTCGAGCGTGAAAATGCCTTCAATTTTGAAAAAATATTTCAAGCCGGACGATTCCCACCCGCAGGCGGAACTCGAGGAATTTAAAGAAAAGCTGGAAGCGGCAAGGGTTCCTCTGAAGGATGCCGTGACATCGCTCAAAAAAGATTATTTCTATGACAGCCTTGCGAATCTGCATGCGGAAATAAGGGAAACCGTCCCTGACGCTGCGTTTTTCTTGAAAATCATGGAGGACTACAGGGACATTTTTGCACGTCTCAAAAAAGAACGCGGCGTGGTGGATTTCAGTGACATCGAGCATTTTGCCTTTGAGATTTTGAAGGACGAGGAGGCCGCTTCGTATTACAGAGAAAAATTTGCATATATTTTTATAGATGAATATCAAGACAGCAATTTGCTGCAAGAGGCTTTGATCGCCCGCATCAAACGGGAAAACAATCTCTTCATGGTCGGCGATGTGAAGCAGAGCATCTACAAATTCAGGCTTGCGGAGCCGGAAATTTTCCAGGCGCGCTACCGTGCTTTTGCGGACGAGCAAAAGCGTGCCGAGGCCGAGGGCGTGCCGGCCGTTTCCGAGAAAATCGACTTAAACAAAAATTTCCGAAGCAAGGAATCAGTCATCCGGTTCATCAACCGTGTTTTTGAGACAGCGATGCCCGGCTACGACGAAAATGCGGCGCTGCATCTTGGCGATCCGTTCGGACATAACCGCAATTTCGAGCCGAAACTTTTCCTCGCGGAGACTCCATGGGACGGGGATTCGGAGCTTGACGACGAACTCAAGACCATGATTAAGGCCGAAAAGGAGGCTTTGGCCGCGGCCAGAATCATAAAAGATTCGCTTGGAAAGACGATTTTTGACAGCAAGCGCGGCATCGAAAGACCTCTGGAGAAGGGTGACATTGTCATTTTGCTGCGTGGAATTAAAAACTACGGGGATATTTTTTACAAGACGCTGAGCGACAACAATCTGCCGGCCTATGTCGATGACAATGACGGCTATTTTGATACGATGGAAATCAATATGTTCCTGTCCCTGCTCGAAATCATCGACAACGAAAAGCAGGATATTCCGCTGATTACGGTGATGCGTTCGGAAATCTGGGGTTTTTCTGTCAACGAGCTTGCAGGCATCCGTGCAGCATGCACAGAGCGCTGTTCCTATCACGACGCAGTGCTGCGATATGCAGAGGATGGCCCGGATGCAGCTCTCCGCCAAAAATGCCGAGATGCGATTTCCAATCTTGCGGCATGGCGGCAGGAGGCAAGACTGATTCCGCTCGAAGAACTGGTTTGGAAGCTGATGCTTGACACAGGATTCTATATTGCAATGGGAGCAATGCCATCGGGGAGCCGCCGCCAGGCAAACCTGAGGGCACTCTGCGACAAAGCACTTGCGTACCGTAAGGCGCAGGGCGGCTCCCTTTACGGCTTCGTGCAGTATATCGATGCCGTAAAGCAGCACAAGGTTGCCATGGGCCAAGTCAAAATGGCGGCCGAGGGCGATGATACGATTCGTATCATGACCATTCACAAATCCAAGGGTCTTGAGTTTCCGATGGTGCTCTTGGCGGGTTTCTGCCGCCGGCTGAATTACACGAGGCCGGGCCGCGAGATTGCGGTGCACAAGGATATCGGCATCGGCTTTCCTCTTGTAAACTACGAGGAAAGCTGGATGAAGACCACTTTGATTCAAAATGTTATACGCGTGAAACTGCATCGTGAGGAGGTTGAAGAGGAAAAGCGAATTCTTTATGTTGCAATGACTCGTGCCAAGGACATTCTGTACATTCTCGGCATGGTTGACGATTTCAACGAAGCCGTCAGCACACTGGTCAAGGCGGCGCCGAGCGACTCTTCGTATTTTTCGATGTGCGGGCGCCGCATATACGAGGATCCGGAGGCACGCGGCTATATAAGCAACGAAGCCCTGCGTGCGCTTTCCGAAGGCACGCGCCGCTGCACTGCGCACGCACTTGCGCTGCTCGAAATACCGCCGAGCGGCGGAGCTTCCGAAGCTGCCGGGGTCTCTGGGGTCTCTGGGGCTTCTGGGGTGGAATCGCCAATTGATGATGAGAAATTTGGGGCTTCTGGGGTGGAATCGCCAATTGACGATGTGCGTTTGTCGAAAGATGTCGAACGGCGTATGACCTTCGAATATCCGTTTGCTGCCGACCTCAAAATCAAATCCAAATATGCGGTCAGCGAACTTGCAGCCGGGGACGAAGGGGATGTATCACTGTCTGAGCCGAAGAGCTTCAAAGCACATGATAAATTTACGCTGGCTCAAATTGGTACGATAACCCACAAAATACTTGAAAAAGTTGACTTCAATGCTGCGTTTGCAGGCGCAGAAACTCATGCTCTGACATCCGCTGAAGCTATACACCAATATGTTGCCGCGCTCATGGACAGCATGGTACGAGATGAATTTCTGACAAAAGAAGAGTCCTGTGCGGTGAACCCGAAGCTGATTGAACGCTTCATCGTTTCACCGCTCGGTCTGCGGATGGAAGACGCCGAAAAGAAAGCTGCGGCAGGCGCAGCTTCCGATTTCCTCGGCCTGCAGCGGGAGCGTCCGTTTAATCTGGTGCTTGAGCAGGCCGGCGCGCAGTCGATTGTGCAGGGTATTATCGACTGCTTCTTCGAAGAAGAAGGCGAGCTCGTCCTCGTGGACTACAAGACGACCGGGGTTGGGAGCGAGGGCGAGCTCGCAGCGCGCCGGGAGAGCATCCGTGCAAGATATGCTATGCAGATTGATTTGTACCGCCGGGCACTTGAGGCAGCCACAGGCAAGCATGTGAAAGAGGCCTATCTGTATTTGACCAATCTTGGCGAGACAATTGAGATGTAGCTGAAATAATTTTAAATGATAGTCAATCAATTTTCAAAATTTAGAGGTTTGAAGCGTTTTGGGACTTTCAGTTCTAAATCGCCAAACCTCTTTTTAGATGTTGCTGCTTAAAATAAAGTTTTCATTCTAAAAATTATTTTCGAAAATGGATGCATGCATCGCAATGAATAAATATTCACGCCATGCTATAAAAAATATGGAAAATGTTTCACAACGCAAATATACATAAGTGAAAAAATGGGCTTAACAAGGTAATATACGATGGAATGGAAGTGTGCACAGTTAAAAAAGTTAGAATGGTAACTCGAAAACAAAGGAAGTGTTCTAAAAAAAGTCTTTTGGATTTAGAACAGGAACTCGATTTTGCGGCATAACATCTAAAATCCGATCTGAGGAGACCTTTGCGGCTGAATATAGGAGGAATCTTTATACACATCCCCAAAAAACGCATCCAAATGCCGAACTTAATGTCAGCGAAGTGCATCACCGAGGCGGACAAAAGAAAAATTAAGAAAAAAATAAGAAAAATCTTGTGCAGTTTTGGGGGAGAAAGCGGTATGATAGAGGAGAAAAGGGTTATTGCGGCATCAGAGGCGCTGCCGGGCACACCGCATGCTGCCGGCCGCAAGAGGACCCGAAGGACACACGCGTGCGGCCGGGCGCGCCAAGAAGCGCATTCGGGCAGGCGCGTCGCAGGCACCGAGGTGCACGGCTCATCGCGGAACGCCACGCGCCGTGGCCAAGCAGAAAGAGGAAGACAGATAAAATGGAAAAAATCTTGATAGTAGATGACAACAGGGAAATTGTCGATTCGCTGGGGAAGCTTCTGGCAATCGAAGGATATGAAATTTTGACGGCCTGCGACGGCATGGAGGCGCTGGATAAGATGGAGACGGCGAAGGTCGATTTGATTTTGCTCGATGTGATGATGCCGCGGCTGAACGGGCTTTCGGCGCTGATGAAAATTCGCGAGAAACACAATATACCGGCGATTATTTTGTCGGCAAAGACGGAGGAAAGCGACAAGGTGTCCGGGCTTTCGCTGGGCGCGGACGACTATATCGAAAAACCGTACAATCCGGCGGAGCTTTTGGCGCGGGTCAAGGCGCAGCTTCGAAGATACAAGGCCTACGGAGGAAGCCGGTCGGGCGAGGCGCAAAGGGCAGAAATCACCAACGGCGGGCTTGTGCTTGACGATCGGCAGAAGCAGCTTTTCGTGGACGGAGAGGCGGTGCGGCTGACGGCGACGGAATATAAAATTGTAGAACTTTTGATGCGGCATCCGGGGCAGGTGTTTTCGGCAGAGCAGATTTACGAAAATGTCTGGAACGAAGACGAAAGTTACTCGGTAGAAAATACGGTGATGGTGCACATTAGGCACATTCGTGAAAAAATTGAAGTCGAGCCGAAAAATCCAAGATATGTAAAGGTGGTATGGGGAATTGGATTGATCCTAGAATAAATTTCGGACACTGGTTTTGCAAAACTCCTTCTATAATAGTAAAATATCTATACAAGAAGGAGGAAATCCAAATGTCAAGAAAGTACAGTGATGAGTTTAAGCGTAATGCACTCGAGTATATCAAAGATCATCCTGATGTTGATATGCGTGTCTGTGCAGAGTATCTCGGTCTTCCTTACGACACCCTTTACGGATGGTACAAAAAGGACAAGCGTGAGAAAAGAAACGAGAGTGTCAGTATTCGTGAAGCCGGCATGAGTGATGAAGAAAAAGAAATCATGCGGCTGAAACGTGAACTTCGCGACACGCAGGATGCACTTGAAGTGCTAAAAAAAGCAATCAGCATTCTGGGAGACTGACGGAAGGCATCTATCAGGCTGTAAAAGATA
>JALERA010000042.1:0-4417 GCA_022764365.1 Bacillota bacterium | reverse complement strand
AATTTTGTTTTGAATCTGGTCAAGAAAGAGGATTTTGGCTATCGCAAAATCAGCACCGTCAAGGTATCCGATGCCAAACAATGGTTTGCAAAGCTGCAAAAGGATGGCAGAGGTTACAGTACCATTACCAGTGTACGAGGTGTGGTAAAGCCCGCCTTCCAGATGGCTTGCGATGAGGATGCGGTCAGGAAGAATCCATTCATCTTCAAGCTGACAGATGTTGTGGTGAACGATACGGTACCGAGAGCTGCGCTTACCGAAGAGCAGTTGGCGATCTGGATGAAGTTCGTTGAGGGAGATAATACTTACCACAAATACTATGATGAGTTTGTGGTGCTTCTGGAAACCGGAATGAGAGTCAGCGAGTTTTGCGGTCTGACCCGAAAAGATCTGGACTTCAAGAATCGCAGAATCCGTGTGGATCACCAGTTGGTTCGTGAGCGTGGTGGTAAATACTACGTTGAGGAAACCAAGACAAGCAGTGGCTGCCGTTTTCTGCCGATGACCGATGCGGTGTATGACTCTCTGAAAAAGATGTTGGAGCGCCGGCCAAAGGTCAAGACAGAACCTATGGTGGATGGCTACAGCGGATTTATCATGCTGGACAAGAATGGCAATCCAAAGGTCGCACTTCACATCGAAAACGAGATGCGCTGGGCGATGAAGAAGTACAAGAAGCTTCATCCCGAAAGCCCTCTGCCGCACATCACTCCTCATGTGTTCCGACACACTTTCTGTACGAACTATGCAAACGAAGGCATGGACATTAAGAACCTTCAGTACCTGATGGGTCACTCCGATGCGGGCGTGACACTCAATGTTTACACTCACGCAAGCTACGCACACGCTGCGGAGCAGATGGCGAAAATTTCGCAGTTTCGCCAGTCCCCTGAAATGAAAAAAGACAGGGATTTTGCTGTTGGATAAGCAGCAAATATGGCGGTAGTATCTTAAGTTTACTACACCATTTACTACACCACCAAGTGGTGTAGTTACATAGATTTATAGAGACTTATGAAAATTTGAAGAAAAACCGAAAGTCCGAAAAACCCAGTAAAATCAAGGGTTTGCAGACTTCTGGAGGAATATAGAGATTATGATAAAAGTGCTTTTCATCTGCCACGGCAATATCTGCCGCAGCACAATGGCACAGTATGTGTTTGAAGATATGATAAAAAAGAAGGGACTGGCAGACTGCTTTGAGATTGACTCGGCGGCCACAAGCCGCGAAGAAATCGGCAACGATGTTCATCACGGTACGCGGCGAAAGCTGGCAGAGATGGGCATTCCGTGCGGGGATCATCGCGCCCGTCAGGTGACAAAAGCGGATTACGAATATTTTGATTATCTGATTATTATGGATGCAAACAACCGCAGGAATTTGATGCGTATTATCGGCAGCGACCCGGATAACAAGGTTCACAGCCTGCTTGACTTTTCCAAGAACCCGCGGGATATTGCAGACCCATGGTATACGGGGAACTTTAATGTGACTTATGAGGATGTTGAGGAGGGCTGCAAGGATTTCCTACAGCATGTGATGAAATGAAGTGCACGAATGCACCGTTTTCTCGGAAAACTCGCTAAAACCCGTTTTCATTCCAGGCAATAAATGCTATAATACTCTTGATACAGCTGACGGGAGAGGAAATCTAGGAGAAATAATGTATATTGCAGAGATCATAGAAAAGATGATAGGGCTTTCCAACGGGAATATATAAGATATCAACCATTTTATGAAGGTCTGGGCTTACGCGAGGACAATCGGAAAGATGGTACGGTTGGAAATGCGTTCACAGTATATTCTCGAGGCTGCGGCGGTAGTCCACGATATTTCCTGCCAGCTCTGCAGAGAAAAATATGGAAGTACCGGAGGCAAATACCAAGAACAAGAAAGCGAATCGCTCGTACGTACTTTCTTTGCAGGGACTGATGTCGATGCGGAAGTCATCGACCGTGTCGTATATCTGATGACCCATCATCACAGCCCGGATGCTGTTGACGGTCTCGACTATCAGATCCTGATTGAGGCGGATTATCTGGTCAATGCGGATGAAATGAGTTTTTCAGCAGAGAATATTCGCAATTTCAGAGATCGTTTTTTCAGAACGAAAACAGGCACAGACTTATTGAATATGATTTATACAAAAGCTGTCTAAAAGGGCAGCTTTTTGAAATTGATAACATGATCGATTATTCATGTCCGAAAAATATTTATCGTAAACAAGGAGGCAATTATGAGACGAGCTGACAGAGAAATTAAGAACTTTGAAGAGATGCTGGATGTCATTTCACGCTGTGATGTGTGCAGGCTGGGACTGAATGACGGAGACTATCCGTATATCCTGCCGCTGAACTTCGGCGTGAAGGCCGATAAAGAGAACCAAACCGTGACGCTGTATTTTCACAGTGCTTTGGAGGGACACAAGATAGAACTCATGCAGCAAAATCGCCATGCATCTTTTGAGATGGACTGCCGCCATGAACTGCAGTATAAGGCAGAGCAGGGCATGTGCACCTTTGCGTTTGAAAGCATCATCGGGCAGGGCACAATTCGCATGATTGACGATAAAAACGAAAAACTGCAGGCACTAAACATTTTAATGGATCATTACTATCCGGGCGAAAACAAGTATTTTAATCCGGCAGCGATTCCGAGAACCGCGGTTTACTGCTTAGAAGTTGAGCATATGACCGGAAAGAGGAAGGTTCTGAAATGACAGGCGACAATCAACATCGTAGCTTATTATTGGTTCCGCATTAGTCAGTGAGCTTAGTACGGGTCGAAAAGCAGAATAAAAAAGGCGAAACTTTCTATTGTGAGGTAATTTGATGAATACGAAAAATTCGAATAATTTGAATCATACAAAAGGCAAAACCATCTTGCGTTTTTTGTTATGTGTGCTTCCGATTGCGATTATCGGCGGCTATTTTACCGGAATTTACACCTTGGAGCATTCGACGAACGAGGTAACGGCACAAATTCTGGCTCAAATAAAAAGTCCGACAGCATTTTATTTGCTGACTATGCTTCAAAGCACAATTTATGCGATAATTGCGTCTGTGTTGGGATATTTCCTTGCAGACCGGATAGGACTTCTGAGACCGTTTGCTTTCAAAAAAGACATTTTGGAAAAGACGGTTCCGGCAATTATTCTGTTTGGAATACTGCTTACTGCGGACTATTTTGTGATAGGACCTTTCATCCCGGAAGTTGCAGCGGATTACGAGAAGGGAATCAGCGCGGCATATTTCATTTCTTCCCTGACTTACGGCGGGGTTGTCGAAGAAATCCTGATGCGGTGGTTTTTTATGTCGCTGATTGCATGGATTTTGATCTTAATTTTTGCAAGAAAAACCCAAAAAACGGAGCTTCCGGACTGGATTTTCATTGCTGCGAATATCACCGCGGCGCTCCTGTTTGCGGCAGGGCATCTTCCTGCAACTATGGCATTTTTCGGGCGCATCAGCCCGCTGATTTTGGTGAGATGCTTTGTGTTAAACGGGGGATTTGCGCTTGTATTCGGCAGATTTTACAGGAAATACGGCATTCAATATGCGATGCTTGCTCATTTTGGGCTGCATCTTATAAGCAAACTTATTTTACTTGCGGTTATCTAAGGAGATAAAAATGAAAGATACTTATATAGACACTTGTCTGAATCCGGTTCGGCAGCGAATTTTGCAGGTTCTGATTGAAAAGAAAGAAGCTTCCGCAGTGCAGATTCTGGAAGTTTTAACGGACATTCCGAGAGCAAGCTTGTATCGGCATATCAAGATTTTGGCAGATGCAGGGGTCATTGAAGCAGTAAGGGAAGTCCCGAAACGGGGCTCGCTTGAGAAGTTTTATGCACTTGCCGCTCCACCCGCAGAGGCAAGAACAAATGCAGGCATGAACCAAATGATACAGGCGGCACTGATTGCCTTGGCAAATGATTTTTCCCGTTACTTTTCGGAAGGAGAAAACGATCCGCAGAAAGATATGTTGACGGTAGGGCAGGCGACGCTGATGCTCTCTGACGAAGAGTTTACGACATTCTTGACGGAGTATTCACAGATGCTCGCAAAATACATTCACAACAAATCATCTAAGGAACGCAAAACACGTAAAATTACCTTTATTTCTTCGCCCACAGATGATATACTGTTCTTATCGAAATAAAACCTTATAGGAGGACAAGACATGTTCAGAAAAATGCGTCGTGCAGAGAAAAAAGCAATTTCAAACGAAGATACAATTAAATTATTAAAAGAAGGAAGAAGAGGCGTTCTTGCCGTGGCAGGCGATGACGATTATCCTTATGCATTCCCGATCAATTACTATTATGATGAAAACGAGGGCAAGATTTATTTCCATTCGGCGCTTGCCGGTCACAAGGTTGACGCTATGAAACGCAATCCTAAGGTTTGCTTTACT
>JALERA010000036.1:0-3860 GCA_022764365.1 Bacillota bacterium | reverse complement strand
GCCGTCATTTTTGTCGCACTTGTAATTATTTATTTTTGCATTGATAGCATATATGTAAAACTAACACCGGCGGAACTGGAGAAATTCAAGGTCGTTTATTTAATATCTGCATCTTTTGCCGTAATTAACTTTCCATTTGTGACATTTAACGGGATTTTGAATTCCTATGAAAAGTTTATTTCTCTCAAGTTAGCCGATGTAATATATCGAATATTACTGGTTGCTCTTACTGTAATTACTCTTCTTTTTGGGGGCGGTTTATATGGACTGGTGGCAGTTCATGCCATGGTCGGTCTCATTGTTATTGCTTATAAATGGATAGTTATTAAAAAACAATTAACTCTGAAGATTAATTGGAAATACTCTGACTTTTCGCTCTACAAAGACATTTTTGGCTTTTCTATATGGGTTACAATTTTGTCTTTGGCACAGAGACTTGTATTTAATATCACACCTTCTATACTGGGTGCTGTGGCAAGCAGCGCTACAATTGCAGTGTTTGGAATTGTAACAATTATTGAAGGATACACCACTACAATTACCACAGCCATAAACGGTATGTTTATGCCAAAAATCTCAAGAATATACGAACGCGGCGGAGAAAAAGACGAATTAATGCCGCTGATGCTAAATGTCGGTAAATTTCAGTATGCTATAAATGGTCTTATTGTAGCAGGATTTGCAGTTGTCGGGAAAGAATTCATAAACCTGTGGATGGGACCGACATACTTGGATGCTTATTATGGTATTTTACTTGTGATTATACCTGGACTTTTCTTTAATTCCATGCAAATTGCCAACACAGCTATGGTTGTAAGAAAAAAGGTGAACTTACAAGCATGGGTAAACTTAGGAATGGGAATAGTCAATGTTTTATTGTCTATCATTCTATCATCCTATTTCGGAGTAATCGGTGCTTGCATATCTATTTCAATCGCTTATATGTTACGTGCAGTGGTTTTACTCATTATATATAAGCGAGTATTAGAAATTGATATGGCAAGTTTTGTTATAAATTGCTATTTCCGAATGGGCATCCCCATTATCATTACAATTGTTCTTGGATGCTTGATAAATTCTTTATTGTCAAATGGAGGATGGCTTGTTTTGGCGGCAAAGGGCATAGTGATTGTAGGAATATATGCTGTGGTAACATTACTTTTGGGGCTAAACTCGGAAGAAAGGAACAAATTGTTAAGAAGAAAGGTTTAAGATGAGTATGTCACTTTTTACAAACAAAACTTTACTTATAACCGGCGGAACCGGTTCTTTCGGTAATGCCGTACTTAACCGATTTCTCAAAACCGATATCGGCGAGATCCGCATTTTCTCCCGTGACGAAAAGAAGCAGGACGATATGCGACATGAGTTTCAGGCAAAGATGCCGGAAGTTGCGGACAAGATCAAATTCTATATCGGCGATGTTCGCGATCTTCAGTCCTGCAAGAACGCTATGCACGGTGTGGATTACATATTCCATGCAGCGGCTCTGAAGCAGGTTCCGTCCTGCGAGTTCTTCCCGATGGAAGCTGTAAAAACAAATATCATCGGCACTGACAATGTGCTGACTGCCGCTATTGAAGAAGGCGTAGAAGCTGTTATCTGCCTTTCCACAGATAAGGCGGCATATCCCATCAATTCTATGGGTAAATCGAAATCTCTTGAGGAATCTGTGGCTATCGCAAAGAGCCGTTACAGCGGTAAGACCAAAATCTGTTGCACCCGCTACGGCAATGTTATGTGCAGCCGCGGTTCCGTCATTCCGCTTTGGATCGATCAGATCAAGGCAGGCAACCCGATTACCGTTACCGAACCGAATATGACACGTTTCATTATGTCTCTGGAAGAGGCTGTCGATCTTGTTCTCTACGCATTTGAACACGGTGAGAATGGTGATCTCCTCATCATGAAGGCTCCCGCGTGTAAGATTGGACTCCAGGCTGAAGCAGTGTGTGAGATGTTTGGTGGTAAGAAAGAGGATATCAAGGTTATCGGTATCCGTCACGGCGAGAAAATGTATGAAACATTGCTTACCAACGAAGAATGTGCGAAAGCCATTGATCTTGGCGACTTCTATCGTGTCCCTGCGGATAACCGTGGCTTGAACTATGATAAGTATTTCAAAGATGGCGATGCCCAGAGAAATACTCTGACCGAGTTTAACTCAAATAACACAAAACTTCTGGGTAAAGAAGAAATCAAGGCAAAAATGATGGAGCTTGCATATATCAGAGACAGACTTTCTGAGGAGTGATTGCTATGGATTTCAAATGGAAAAATGACGGAAGAACGAAAGTCATGATTGGCTGCGGTACACGTCCTGAAATCATCCGTCTTGCTGCTGTCATCAAAAGATGCAGAGAATACTTCGATACTTGCGTCGTATATTACAATCAGAATTGGGACAAGAATCTTTCTACGGTTTTCTGGGAGGATTTTGAGCTTAAAAATACGTTCGGCGAGTTTGGACCTGATATTCTTGTGCCTGTTGTCGGCGAGAATCTCGGTGTTACTTGCGGCAATATCTTGGGTAGGAGCTATGAGCTTCTCAGCGAATTGCAGCCTGACGGATATTTGGTTCTTGGTGATACCAACAGTTGCTTGTCTGCTATCTCTGCCAAGAGATTACATATTCCGCTATTTCATATGGAAGCAGGCAATCGCTGCAAGGATGAGTGTTTGCCCGAAGAAACCAACCGTCGTATTGTCGATGTGATTTCCGATGTGAATTTGTGCTATTCGGAGTTTGCCAGAAAATATTTGGCAGATACGGGACTTCCGAAAGAAAGAACCTATCAGACAGGCTCTCCGATGGCAGAAGTGCTTCGTATGAATCTTGCAAAGATTGAGAAATCGGATGTTCTTGACCGTCTTGGTTTGGAACCGAACAAATATATTCTTCTTTCTGCACACAGAGAGGAAAACATTGATACCGAAAAGAACTTTACAAGCCTTTTCACCGCAATCAATGCACTGGCTGAAAAGTATGATATGCCGATTCTCTATTCGTGCCATCCGAGAAGCAAGAACAGACTTGAAAAGAGCGGCTTCAAGCTTGATCCGAGAGTGAGAGTTAATGAACCTCTTGGTTTTAATGACTACAATAAGCTTCAAATGAATGCTTTGGCAATCGTTTCCGATTCCGGGACACTTCCGGAAGAAAGCAGCTTCTATCTTTCCATCGGTCATCCGATTGCGGCAGTTTGCATCCGTACCTCAACCGAACGCCCGGAAGCATTGGAAGCCGGTGACTTCATCCTTGCCGGAATTACCACAAAAGAACTGCTGAATGCAACGGCTATGGCAATTGAAATGAAGCAGAAAGGCGTTCTCGGCAAACCCTGTCCCGACTATGTGGATGAGACCGTATCCATGAAAGTTGTCAGAATCATCCAGGGATATGTCAATGTAGTCAATAAAATGGTGTGGAGAAAAGATGTTTGATAAACACACCAGAAGAAAAGAGAGGTGCAGTTTATGAATATCTTAGTAACCGGTGCGAAGGGAATGGTGGGAACCGCCCTTGTGAACAATCTGAAGAATATCAGAGACAACAAAAACAGAACAAGACCGAATATTCGGATTGAAGAGATCTACGAATATGACATTGATTCCACCTCGGAGGAGTTGGACGAATACTGTCGCAAGGCGGACTTTGTGTTCAACCTTGCAGGTGTAAATCGTCCTGAAAATCCGGAGGATTTTATGAAGGGCAACTTCGGTTTTGCTTCTGATCTGCTGAACACTCTGAAGAAATATAACAATAAGGCAACCATTATGCTGTCCTCTTCCATTCAGGCAACACTTGCCGGACGCTTTGGAAACAGCGAGTACGGCAGAAGCAAAAAGGCAGGCGAGGA
>JALERA010000033.1:0-10536 GCA_022764365.1 Bacillota bacterium | reverse complement strand
CGTATTCTAAAATTTAGTAATGAAAGCAACAAAACCAGAGTCTGTCGTTTATTCGCTGACTCTGGTTTTGAGAATAGTTAATTTCTTGTAAATTTGTACACACATTTTCGCTCCAAAATTGATTCATTACAGTTATAAATCTATTTCTGTTTATATTTTAACATATTCGTCGAAAAATGTCTATTTGATTTATTGTCGTTCAATGCTACTTGCGCTTTAATCAGAAATATGCTAATATGGACTCAAGACGATGCCTTGCGGCTTCGCTATTTACGATTTTAGGCTACTTGATAGGATAAGCCTTGCCGCTCTTCTTGGTGTCAGCAGGAGCGGCTTTTTTATTATGTAGGAATATCACCGGGCGATATTTCCGGAATAACGACGAAAGCACCTTGCGGAGCGTCGCTCATGAGTGAGCGACATTTGTGCATAGAAATCTTTGATTTCGTTATGCACACTTTTGTCCTATACGAAACTTACTATCCGGAGACTCCAAAATGACTGTAAATCTAACCAACGGTTCTGTGGCCAAATCCATGCTGCTGTTTGCGGTGTCCATGATTTTAGGGGACATGCTTCAGCAATGTTATAATATCGCCGATACCCTGATTGTCGGGCAGTTTCTCGGCAAAACCGCACTTGCGGCAGTCGCCTCTTCCTTTGCCCTGATGACTTTTCTGACCTCGATCATGCTCACCGTCTTTTTATGCGCTTGAAGATATGACAGGGTTGGTTTACTTCAAATTGCGTAAGTCAGAGCTTCTTACAGACTCACAATAAACGCAATCGCCCTCTGAATGACTGCATCGCCGCTCTCGCCGTTTGGCCCGCCGTTGTGGATTTCATGGTAATAGCCCGGCCACTCGATCATCGTAAAACTCTCTGGGTCCTGCAGTTTGGCAAACTCACGGCTGCCCTGTATATCGCAGATCAAATCCTTCGTGCCGTGCATCAAAAGACATGGCGTATGCTTTGCTCTGCCGTTGTCCTCGTTCGTGCCCTTTTCGAGTGCGGTGCCGATGGTAAATCCCTCGTAAGCGCAAAGCGCGGTTGCATACGGGTGCACCATTGGGTCTTTCTTGTATGGTCTTACATATTCCACATTGCCAAGCTTTTCTTCCGGAAATTCCGACTTGATTTTGAAGTTCGGCGCAATCTTTGTCAAAAGTTTCACCGCTTTCAGAAGTCCACCGCTGACCGGACGCACCAGACGAATCCACGGCGCGGAAATAATATAGCCTGCCGGCACATCGTTGTGACCGCCGCGCGCGCGATAATCCAGCGTGATGTTGCCGCCCATGCTGTGTCCGTACATCACAATCGGAACGCCCGGATAAAATTCCTGCGCGTACCCAATCAGTGCATCAATGTCTTTTAGAACTTCTTTTCTCGGGGCGCATGCTCCGCGCACCCCCTGCGAACGGCCGTGTCCGCGCAAGTCCATTGAAACGACCGCAATGCCCGCTTCATTAAAATGCTCCGCAACGCGGCTGAACCTTCCTGCGTGCTCACCGATTCCGTGAATCAGGCAGACCACGTGATTGGGATTTTCGCAAGGGAAGTGATACCCCTGCACAATACAGTCTCTCTTTTGAAAATCAAATAATTTATACATATTGGTACCTCCGGCAAAAAAACAAACTCACAATTTCCTGCTCCATTTTGCAATTATTAGCAAGCATGTATTCAATTGTGTGTCTATATTCTTCTTTTTCTAAAAGTGTATGTAACCTTCTGACATCATTTGAGGTAAGTGTTTTGCGTGCAATCGCGAACTTCTCATTTTCCAGCTCTGAAATTCCCATACAATGCAAGTCAAACTGTTTTCCGGTTGCCTGGCAGAGGTTTTGGTGAATCAGAAAGCCGCCTGCATCAATGTCACCAAAATGTGCATACTTCAATTCAGGGTTATCTTCTATTACTTTCTTCAAGAAAGCAAGCTGATGCCTGTTTGCATAACCTCCGAGATAAAGATACGAAAAGGTCGCCTCGTCCATGCGTTGAAACGCTGTCTTGTTTTCGACCGTCATAACTTTATCGGTGCCGATCTCTATGCGAGCGATAAAAGGAATGTCCGCTGAGGAAATCGCAATGCCGCCGCGAAGCTGACTTGAATCCATGCTGAAATTCTTCCAGTGAAGTTTCCACCGTCCTTTCAGCAGAATCTCCTGCTCGCTTGTAATGACATGGAAGCGTTCCAGTATCGCGTCTGCAGGTTCATAATCTGACTGTGGCACGTCAAGAAGTGCCCTCAGCAAGCTGCAGATTTCTTCATAATTATTCTCTTGAAACCACTTGGAATCACCGTATACCAAAACGGATACCTCCCTGACATAGAGCGATTTGCTGTTTTTCTCAAGAAAATCTATCATTTTCAGGTTTGCATCTATCCTCGCAAATTCAATTTCTTCTGCCGTCTCATTCAGATGCTGCCGCAGTGATTCGCAGTAAGCCTGCACAAGTGCTCCGCCGTGTTTATAAGCAGCAAAAAGCTGAAAGACTTCTTCTTTAATTCGATTTCGCGGGGTAATTCCACATTGATTTTGCAGAAAATCCCGCACACTGCTCGCAGAGTCCGCAGGCATATATATTTTTTCAATTTCATCGCTGTATTTCAGTCTTTTAACTGCTACAAACGATTCGGATTCCAAGACATGAATTGCTTCGTTAATGGCTTCTTTTCGTCTCATATCCGCATCATTGGCATGATAAGCTTTGTATATTTCCGACGGACTCAGAGTGATTCTACGGTTGGTCTCTATCTGTTTTGCACTGCGTTTGTCATATTTTTTCAGCAGCTTTTGAAGGATTTCACCGCAAAGTTTTTTCGTCTCACTGTTCATGGAACTTCACCTTTCCGATTCGCATATCTTCTTTTTTTAGTTTTAGCAACGGAATGATCACGCCGCATTCACTTCCGATGGATTCCAGTCGGTTCGGCGGTGCACAAAAAATAACCTGAAAGTTCTGCGCTTTAAAGAAATCCAGCATCAGTTTAATATTGTGATCGCTCATTTTTTCGAAAGGCTCATCGATGAAAATCAAGCGCACAGAATTGACTCTGGCGTTATACAGCATTGAGAGCGCCGCAGACAGAATCAGCGTATAAGGAATCTGCGTTCCCGCGCCTGAGTTGTAGCCCACGGTTTTGGATAATTTTCCCTCTTTAATTGTATCATCGGTTACCAGAATTTCATAACTCATGTAGTTTCGATAATCAGCGAAACGTTTAATTTCCGATAAATCATTTTTATCAATCATTTTGTTGATGATATTTTTAATTTCATTTTCGCGCTTTTCGATTTCGTCTTTTTCATACTTTCCGTATCCGCTGCTGTTAAATGAAATTTGATCGTCAAATAAATCATTGGCACTTTGGAGATATTCCGCGTAATTCAGTACCTTGGTGTAATCAGAATGATCCCTGAGCATTTTCACATCAAACTGATATTGCGTGGAAAATTTCAGCTTTCTGAGTTCTTTATTGATTTCCCGAATATCACTGAGAGCCGTCCTTGCATGTTCATAGATGCTCAAAACAAATTCATGTTTGAAAATATCTTCATACTTTCTGGTCTGCTCCCGCATTTTTTCCTGAATTCCCTGCAGATCATCAATCCAGATTTTCGTCTTCCGTTTCTGATAGCTGCCCTCTGCATCTGTGCCGAGCGGAAGCCTTTCCTCCTGCGGCTTGCGGTTGTTATAGTTCATCTGCCTGCCCTGAAGCATTGATTGCAGATTGGCAATGCTGCTCTGCAATCTCTCCCTGGAATTCTGCTTCATCAGGCCGCCGATTTTTGCCTCACCTTTTCGGAATCGGTCATATTCTTCGATTGCCTTTTCATGAACAGATGCATGCATCATTCGCTCTTCATCAAGGATGTCTAAAGCTTCCTGCAAATGTCTTCTGTATTCGATCGAGTCGTTCTGCTTGCTTTCTGTATCAACTTCAAGCCTGTCCTTCTTCCGGCTCATTTCATTCTGCCTTTTTGTCCGGTCGTCCAGTTCTCTGCCTAAACGGCTAAGCTGCTCGGAAAGTGCCATAAACTCTGCGTTGTTCCTTTGGGCCTCCAAGAGTTCATTGTAATGATTTCTTTCTTCACGCAGCTTCGTTTCTGTCTGCGCGGCCTCACGATGAGCATCAAGATTAAATTCCCTAAAATTATCAATTGTACTGCGAAGCGAGTCCATTTTTTGCTGCTGCGTTTTTTGTTTCGTCAAAAGCTCTGTTTCTTCTTTTTCCAGAAGATTCAAGCGCTTCTGCGTTGCTATTCTGTTCAGCTCGATGGCCTCTTCTCCCAGGCAATAGCTTTTGATTTTTTTAAAATTAATGTATGTCACAGCCATATTTCGGCTTAGCTTACCTTCTTTGGACATGGCATTATCATAGCTTGGTACCTCTTCCACAGGGACAGCATGAATTCTCCCGAGCCAGAATTTAAAATATGCCGCGGCATAGGAATTTTGAATATCCAAAAGATGAAATACCGCATCTTCTTCACAGGTAAGTTCCTTTTTCATAAGCCGTTTCGTGTTGACCAATTCGATGTACCTGTGCCCTGACTTATCAAGCATGCGGTTGGCAATATCAAAAGCCGCAGGAGAAACAATTACAGCATAGCGGTGAATCCCAAGGAAAGCTTCTATCGCATTTCTCCAATCTTCATCCTTGATGCCGATGACATATTCACAAGCCATTTTTGCCTGTTCGTCGATGCCCAGCTGTTCAAATTCCCGATTTATCTCTTTTATGAATGCAAGCTGTTCTCCTGCAAAAGTAAAGTCCGCTTTTTTCTTTTTACAGGCCTCCAAAATTTCATTTTGGAGGACGCATTCTTTTTGAATTTTCTCCAATTCATCTTCAATAGAATATTTCTGCTGCATGACCGCATCGCGCGCTTCCTGCAAAGCGCGTCTCAGTTTCTCAAGAAAAAGCTGTTTTTCCGCCGCTTCTGTTTTCGAATCGACAAGTTTTTCAAGCATCCCACTGTCGAGCAGCTGCTCTGCTTCGTTTACCTTGGCGTCTTCCACCGTTTCTCTGACGATTCTTTGGAAATTTTCCAGCATCGCGGCTTCCCCGCGCAGTTTCTGAAGACGCTCCTCATAGCCTTCCATTGCCCTTCGGGATGCTTCGATTGCCTGTGATGCATCCATCTTTTGAAGGGAATCTTTTACTTTCTCATGCTGCTCCTGAGCATTTCGTATTACTTCTTGCTGCGCCCGGATTTTCTTTTCCAGTTCTTCACACTGCAGACGATTCTTTTCGATTATCTCTTCTGCATTTTGTAATTTTTCCTGCCATTCCAAAACTTTCTGATATTTCCGTTTGATATCATCTATAAGCAAGCGTTTTTGTTGTTTTTCCAGTTCTCCGAAGTTTTCCAGAATTTCATCCAAATCCTGAATTTCCTGATTAATCAGCTCCAAACTGTTGTTGATTCGCTCAATGTTCTCTTTTGCATCCTTAAGCTTTTCAAACTTAACCGGATGTTCCTCAAGTACCGATTCTTTTATAAACTCCTGAATTTTAGCCGCGGGGTTATATGCCATGATATTGCGAAGTTTTCTCTGGTACGCACTGACCTCTTGATATGGCAGTTTCAGTCCGGTCATCTGCATAAATAAGGTAATACCATCTTTCTTATTTTTCAACTTCAATCCGTTTTTCTTTTGAAAGTCAGATGCGTCATAGGGCTTTTCCTGCCCCTTTTCTTCATAGGTGAAATCAAGATCCTTCAAAGTTTTTTTCTCAGCAGCATACCATTCGCTTGTTTTAATATCGGCTGCCGCAGTTTCCAAAACAACACCAAGCACAAAGCTGTTCTGATTGATCTCATCATAATATTCCAAAGCAATGTGTGTGAAGACACTTGGCATTTTGTCCGCCGGTCTTGCGTAAATGCCCGCGCTGGGATCCAATAAGCATCTGGTATAGGAAACGAGATTCCGCTTGCCGGTTCCTGTATTATTTTTGCTCGTAGCCTCATTAAATTTATAATCTCCCGTATAAGCATATTTAATTGCATCTAAAATCGTCGATTTACCGCTTTCATTCTCACCGGTAATCAAGGTCATGTTTTCCGACAGCGGAATATTTTCATTGATAAAGCCGTACCAGTTTATCAGCTTAACCTCACGCAAACTAATTTTACTCATACTCTTCTTCCTCGCTTTCTATGAATAAATCTGCGCTGTCTTCCGCTCCGGATTCAGCAGAGATATCCGGCATCCCTGTGTATTCCTCAATGACGCGTTTGAGCTGTCCAATATCCATACAGAACTGCAGGGATGGATACAGCCGTACAATTCCGTCCTCACGGCCAATGTCGTCTCCGAAGTCAATTAAATTAAATCTTCTGAAAACCAGATACGCGCCTTTAAAATCAGCCGGAGTCAGGCTAATCTGATAAATTCCGCATTTATCGATAATGTCTCCTACCGTAACGAAAACAGGCTCTTTGTATCCCATTCGTTCCAAATAGAGCATCCACAGCACCAAGAGCAGTCTTATCTGTTTCGAATCAAAACGATACAGATTTGCCCTTTTTAAACCTACCGTTTCCACATCTTCGTCATGCTGCTGCAGCATGGCAACTTTCAGCCTGTCATCCACCATCACCTGATAACCGATGAGGGAAAGATAGGTATTTACATCATAATGATTTGACTCTGCGGCTATAAAGTCATATAGTTTTTCATCTTTATCCGCAACAATAAAAGTTGCATCCAGTAGTTTTCGAATACTGCGTTTAAACAGATATGCATCTTCATCATTCCTTTTATTTATGATTTCTAATCCCATATTTTTTCACCTGTTTCTTTCTGTCCGTTCTTTCGTATAATGCGCGCGCCGCTGATTTCCGCGGTTTCGGTTTCAACCGTTTTTTCTCCGAGCTCCACTTCAAACGGGAATTCCTCATTGCCCGTATATGCCATCGCTGCCGCATACATCAAAACTTCTTCCTTCGACAGAATCGGTTTTTCTCCGATTTCAATGCCCTCTGCCATGCCTATCTGTGCATCAAGATAGTCTCCGGTTCTTTCAACAGAATAGCGATTCTGTGCCTGACTGAACATTTGCTCTGTTTTGGCTTCTTTTTCCTCTTCTGTAAGTTCTTCCTTATGAAGTGCAATATTTTCACCCGAATTTTTCATCCTGCGTTTCTTTTCAAAGGATTTATAGCCGACATATCTTTGCTGCATAGTATTAAGCGTATCGGCAACCTTTTCGATTGCTGTTTCCTGTTCTTTTTCCGAAAGCTTTCCCACAATGCTTAAAAAATCATGAAGCACACTTTCCATTTTTTCGCCGCTGCTCGACATCAACAGGATACGCGTATTCGCTAAATTGTAATAGTTATTGATTCTTGTATCAATCAATTCCATATTTTCTTCATACTCGATACTCAAAAAATGCTGCAGCTCCGCAAAATATCGATTCACTCTCTCTTCCGCAGACTGCATGTCCATCTGCAGTCTTTCCGCGCATTCCAGTGTCATCTTCTGATAAATCTCGGGGTCTTTTAGTTTTCGCAGTCTGCCGCGAATAAAGGAAAGCTGCGTCGGTATCAGCCCGTTATTCTTAATGAAGAAATACTCGCTGAAAAACCGATCCAGCATCTGATCCTTCATAATGAATTGCCCGAAACAGTTCATATCCTGAAATGCTATTACTGCCTTCATAATATCAGAAATGCTGTCCTTTAAATCGGTCAGTTCATTTTTTAATTCGCTCTCATTGTCAATCATCGGTACAAGAATGTTGTTGTAAGGATGCTCCATTCTCGGGCTGTCCTCTTCAAAAGCCGATTTCATGATTTCATACATAGAAAAAATACGGTTGGACATAGCCCCTTGACCGCTGCGCTCCGTCAGCTTCCGCAGGAAATCCATGATCCTGCGGCAATCGGTCGCAATATTCACAACATACTCGCCGTTACGCCCGATTTCCCTCGGCAGAACCCATCCGGCCTCGCGGAAGAGCGCTATAATAGTTCCCGCCTGAAGCGGATAACCTAACGCTTCTTCATCGGCATCGTCCGGAGGCATATCCTCTGAAGGAATCTGCAAGGTATTTCGCAGATAAAAAGTAATGCAGTCTCTGGCATCAGACTCATAAAGAACCGGAAGTTCCTTCGTCTTGTCAATCAGAAGCTGCATACAATCGTAATATATTTTTTTGCATTTTAAGTTAAACGGTTTGAAAAAATTTTCATTTTTCAGGTAATCAAATAAGTTCACACTCGTCTCCTATGCTACGGCCGGCTCTATGCCTTGAATTACAGCATTTAAATTGCCTCATTTCAGTATCTTCCTTTACCGATATTTTATCATAGGCATTATGACTTTTCTACCTGAATTTCGGCATTTAGTAATAAATTCGCAATATTTCGCCAGCATTCCCTTACAATAGTTCCAAAAGTTCTGCCCTGCTCATATTCATCAAGCCGCCTGAAGATTTTCTCCTTTAAAACTCCAGTCCGTTTTTCTCCGCCCATTCGCGAAACATTTGATTATAAATATCTTCAGTAAAGATTACAAAGTCATCGTATAATTCCAGTTCCTTCAGAGCGGCAATATAAGGCTCTACATAGGCATGCCTCCGCAGGGTACTAAATAACTTTTTTCGCGTTTCCTTATCATCCACACATTCATGTACGAAAAAACTCATTAATTCTTTATGGTCGATTTCTTCGTATGTAAGGAATCGAATATTATTTTCATCAATCGTTGACAGTAATGTATTAATATTAAAATTCTGTATTTGAATCGTCGAAAGACTCGTCCAGTCAAAGGTTTTCGTATCTTTGTGATAAAAAAGCTGTGCGTCTCTGTTGTCTACATGTAACATCAATTCTAAAGCCGTCATATTTTTCTCCTTCCTGAAAAATCATTCATGATATTCTCCTGACTGTTTTGAGGATATGTTTTCATCATTCGTCCGGAATCAATGGCACTTGCATTTACCGACACGAATCGATACCAAAACCGAAAAAAATTATCCGCCAGAAGATAAATTGCAGGCTCCTCATACAGACCCATGCTTTCTCTCCTAAAAACATTCACATCAGACCTTTTCAGCCATCATACGGCTCGTCCCCGTCGTCATACCACTCGTCCCAGGCTTCGTCTTCGTCATCGTAATCGCCCGGATTATCTTCCCACAAATCCTCCGGATTGTCGTAGTCTTCGCGAATGCCTTCCCACGGTGTTATCGGCTTGCTGTCGTTTTCGAAATCCGTGTCCGCATCGTCCTCCGGGTCAAAATATGAAAAAGAATGAAGCATCATTTCCTGCTCACTTTTCAGCTGAAAGCAAAGCCCTGACGCAAGCAGATTTCCGTCCTTACGGTACCAGCGCACCGTGATCTGCTTATGGTTTTCATCCATTTTGTCATAATCTCGGCATAAAACTTTTTCATCCGGCTCGCCTAATGTCGTATACTGCAAGGCACGCAGCGGCATACCCTCTTCCGGCATTTTTCCGGAGTATAGCTCCTTCATTGCCTCTTCACTTATCAGTGGGGCATATCCTTGGTCTGCATAGTTTGTTTGCGGCGGCACATACGGCATACTGCCTGCATTTTCACTAGGCAGGAGACCTCCTATTATAATTCCAAGCACGACAACAAAAGCGAAGGCCAGGCATTTGCCGCCAATCCCTTTCTTTTTTTGCGGTTCAAAACGCACCTGCGTGTCTGCTTGCAGTGCAATGCATGCCTGCGGCTCTACTTGCAGTGCGACACGCACTCGTGTTTCTTGCGGCTCTGCCCTTTCCGGCGTTTTCTTTTGTTTCGGCGCATCCCAGCCTTCCGGCTGTTCGGTTTTTTCGAGGACATGCTTTGTTTTTCCCGGCGGATACGGCGCATCTTCGCTCGTGCACGAAATCACTTGCGTCACCAGTCCAACCCGCTCTTCATTTTTCCTGCCGAACGGCACCTTAACAAAATCGCCCGCCCGAATGCTCTCATCCTCCGTGATATACGAAAGCTCAAACCGCGAGCTGCTGAAGCGAACTTTGCAGTATGTATATTGTTGTTTTGCCTGTTTGTCTGTGTTTGTTGCCATGGTTTGTGATTCCTCCAAGCATCTGTCAGTTGTTGTCACACTGCTGAAGCCTTACCACTCGATTTTTTCCGGATACTCCATCTTCGGAAGTATCATGGAGTGCCACTTTATCATCTCATCATGAACACCATTGTCCACCAGCTTAACCTCACGATCTCCCATGTAGGCATGCCGAATATCATAGCATACCGCAAGCAAACGATTCTTGACACCCCAGTAAAAATCATCAAAATTTCCTTTTAGTATAATTCCTGTAAGGTTTTCTGTAGGTTTTGCTGAAATCGCAGCTTAACTCCTTCCGTGTGGCTGTTTGCTCTTCTCCTCTTCGTCAAAAATATACATTGCAAAATCATTCAATCTGTGCTAATATGAAGTCAAGAGGAAACCGTTGAAAACGGCTAACCTGTTTGGATTAAAATAATCGCCTCAGATTGCAAGTCGGGCGATTATTTTTTTATGTAAATGGTAA
>JALERA010000032.1:0-2615 GCA_022764365.1 Bacillota bacterium | reverse complement strand
CATGCTGCCTGCATTTTCACTAGGCAGGAGACCTCCGATTATAATTCCAAGCACGACAACAAAAGCGAAGGCCAGGCATTTGCCGGCAATCCCTTTCTTTTTTTGCGGTTCAAAGCGCGCCTGCGTGTCTGCTTGCAGTGCAATGCATGCCTGCGGCTCTACTTGCAGTGCGACACGCACTCGTGGTTCTTGCGGCTCTGCCCTTTCCGGCGTTTTCTTTTGTTTCGGTGCATCCCAGCCTTCCGGCTGTTCGGTTTTTTCGAGGACATGCTTTGTTTTTCCCGGCGGATACGGCGCATCTTCGCTCGTGCACGAAATCACTTGCATCACCAGTCCAACCCGCTCTTCATTTTCCCTGCCGAACGGCACCTTAACAAAATCGCCCGCCCGAATGCTCTCATCCTTCGTGATGTACGAAAGCTCAAACCGCGAGTTGCTGAAGCGAACTTTGCAGTATGTATATTGTTGTTTTGCCTGTTGGTCTGTGTTTGTTGCCATGGTTTGTCCTAACGCATCATCGCATTTATATATTTCCGCAGTCCGGTTTCGGATGAAAAGTCGTACTTCGCATTCATTGCAGTATAATATGCTTCAATGTTTTTCATAGAAATAATTTCATTGGACGGAATACTGTCATCATATCCCTTTCTGGCCTCTTTCCAAGGTTCCTCATTATGCGTAATGCGCTCGAGTGCTCTTCCCCCGTATTCACCAAAGGTATTCATGACCAAATCCAGAACTTTACGCTCATTTTCATCCAGTTCATTGTCGATTCCATCAAAAATCGCAAAACGCGCGTCTTCAATCGGATTATACTTAAAGTCCTTAAACATATCATATACTTCCGGATATACCGGCCCGTGCACCCATGCCTGACAATTTTCGGGGAAAATAGGTCTTCCGTTAAGTGCATATGATACTCCTTGGGTGAAATACAGCAGTTTTTGAAGCATAAGCGGTGTAACTTCTCTCAATTTTTTAAAAATATACGAAATAACTCTCAGCATCTTTGGCGAAACAGAAAAGAGGTTTTCAATCTGCATCGCCGCAGCCATTGCTTTGTTATATGCGGCAGCTGCTATCTTTTCTCTGTTTTCGTTTAATTTTCTTTCCATGAATGAAGGTGAGGAAAGCGCGGAACGCAAAACATTCGAATATTGCTCCGAAGGTATCTGCCCCGAAAGATATCTGGCAATGGTTACCTCTCCGAATCCGAGAGCCAGCGACAACGGAGCCTTGCCGATTTTGTAAATCTTCATGATTTTTTCGATATCCTCAATAGAAACAATGTGTTCATATGCCCTGTATTGCTCATCAATTTCCCGGATATTTTTATCAATCAGCCCCGGAACACTCATTTCTTCTCCGCATTCTTTGCATATCGCAACAGTAATGCTGAAAGTGTATTCCTTTTCTTTTATTATTTTCGTAATATTTCGTTTCTGCAAAGTATACTCTGTCTGCTTTCTGCACGCTGTGCAAAAGTCACATTTTACTTCTGTCATATTCAAAATGTTTTCCCCCTGTATAAACATTTTATGATTGTGTTTTTTGTTTTTTCTATCACTTATTATATCACATGATTAGATTTTGTCAATATGCTATCATTCCATTTTCGCTGCATATCTGTCATTCATGACATTGTTTTTTATCCTTACCACTCGATTTCTTCCGGATACTCCATCTTTGAATCATATAGCTCATGGATACTGCAGCCGTACTGTTTCGCAGAGTATTCGAAATCGCTCTTTAAATTTTGGTACGAAGTCGGCTGATTAATAAATCTTTTTGCAATGTTCCGGAGCTTGTCTTTTCGCTTCTCCGGTATCGTCCTCAAATACTCAAGATTGCATTTATCTACATATTGCGTTGCATAATTAAAAAATGTGTTGTCGCGATGATTTTCTCTAAGTCTGAACAGATTTTCAAGCTCATCGTCTCCGATTACTTCACCCAGTGCCTCAAAAATTACTGCTAAGAGCGTATCAATTACCGCTTTGTCTCTGATATATTCCGCGTATTTCAGCGGCGGAAATTCAGCAGCCTCTTCCTGTTTTTGGGTTCTCTGTCCATAGAAGCGTCTCGACCATAAATAAAGCTCTGGGGCAGATAACGCCACGAAAACAGCTTCCGGAAATAAAAACTTTACGGCGTAATGCACTTCCTGTTTCGGGAGCACCATGGAATGCCACTTTATCATCTCATCATGAACGCCGTTGTCCACCAGTTTAACCTTGCGATCTCCCATATAAGCATGCCGGATATCATAGCATACTGCCAGCAAACGATTTTTTACACCCCAGTAAAGATCATCGTAATCCTCTTCAAAACCGGTCATTCTGTAAATGCTGTCTGTTATCTCATAAAAATCATCAAAATTGCCTTCTATTGTAATCCCTGTAAGATTCTCTGTAGGTTTCGCTGAAATCATAGTCTAACTCCTTCCGTGTGGCTGTTTGCTCTTCTCCTCTTCATCAAAAATATACATTGCAAAATCATTCAATCTGTGCTAATATGAAGTCAAGAGGAAACCGTTGAAAACGGCTAACCTGTTTGGATTAAAATAATCGCCTCAGATTGCAAGTCGGGCGATTATTTTTTTATGTAAATGGTAA